>NZ_VKDB01000001.1:300000-487005 GCF_007280555.1 Deinococcus detaillensis
CGCCATCGTCGGCGGCACTGTGCCCCGCGAGTATGTCAAGCCCGCCCAGCAGGGTATCGAAGAAGCCATGCAGAGCGGCCCTATGCTCGGCTTCCCCGTCGTGGACATGAAAGTCACTATCTATGACGGCTCGTATCACGAAGTCGATTCCTCGGAAATGGCCTTCAAGATCGCCGGTTCGATGGCCCTTAAAGAAGCCGTTCAGAAGGGTGCTCCGGCCCTGCTCGAACCCATTATGCGCGTCGAGGTCACGGTGCCCGACGACTTCATGGGCGACATCATCGGCGATCTCAACTCGCGCCGTGGCCAGATTCAGGGCATGGAAGCACGCGGTAATGCCCAGCTCGTCAAGGCCTTCGTGCCGCTCTCCGAAATGTTCGGCTACGCCACCGACATGCGCTCCATGTCGCAGGGCCGCGCCAGCTACTCGATGTTCTTCGATCACTACAGCCAAGTGCCGAACAATATCGCTCAGCAACTGATGAAGAAGTAAAACCAAATTCTGCAAAGCGGGTCATCTCTTCGGAGGTGGCCCGCTTTTTTGACGGGTATTTGACAAAGGTAATGTTAAGATGAACCATGAAGCCTGAAAAACTCTCTTGGGTCACGATCCCGCTACTGATCTCCATCATTCTGAGCATTTTGGGAATGTTAAGCTTGCCGTTTATAGGCTTTTTTATCAATCTGATTTTCGGTGCGGCCATGAACGATTCTTCAACGACGGCGTCAGACGCTCAAGCGCTCGGCTGGGTCAAACTTTTAACCGGCTCGACCTTATGGGTCATTTTCTTTTTCAGCTTGGCTTGGACTGTTTTTCAGTTTCTCACTTACCGGGCGATACAGGAAGGCAAAGGCTGGGCCAGAATTGCCGCCATCGTGATTGCCATCCTGGGCCTGCTGAACTTTCCAGTCGGCACGGCGCTGGGCGTCTTTATGCTAGTTGGCGCTTTTGACCCTGCCGTGCAGGAATACGCCAACCGCTAAAGCAAGACGTAAGCAAAAGTCAAATTTAAAGGGGTGTTTCGCTGTTCCTGCAAGTGAAACACCCCTTGCCATTTCCCGCCAAATCCATTACTCTGTGAAGTCGGTGCGCTGAAAAGCGTTGGCGCAACGTGCCGTGAGGTTGGGCCTTGAGAAACTCAAGTGCAGCGGCCCCGGCGGGAATCAACCCAATGTGGACTTTATGTTCGACCGCAACCCGATCAAAGGGAAATTTTCTCTTGTCGCAGAGCAGAGCATGTCGCCCACCACTTGGAGGAGTAATCACATGGCAAAAGGAACATTCGAGCGCAACAAGCCCCACGTCAACATCGGCACGATTGGTCACGTCGATCACGGCAAAACCACCCTCACCGCTGCCATCACCTACACGGCAGCCTCAATTGACGCCAGCATCGAGACCATGCGCTATGACCAGATCGACAAGGCCCCCGAAGAAAAGGCCCGTGGCATCACCATCAATACCGCCCACGTCGAGTACTCCACTGCTGCACGTCACTACAGCCACGTGGATTGCCCCGGTCACGCCGATTACGTCAAAAACATGATCACCGGCGCGGCCCAGATGGACGGTGCGATTTTGGTCGTGAGCTCCGCTGACGGCCCGATGCCCCAGACCCGCGAGCACATCCTGCTTGCCAAGCAAGTCGGCGTGCCCCACATCGTCGTCTTCATGAACAAGGTCGACATGGTCGATGATGAAGAGTTGCTCGAGTTGGTCGAGATGGAAGTTCGCGAACTTCTCGCCAAGTACGACTTCCCCGGCGACGATGTTCCTGTTGTCAAAGGCAGCGCTTTGCGTGCCCTCGAAGCTTTGACCGCCACGCCCAAAATGGCACGCGGCACCGACAAGTGGGTCGACAACGTTTGGGAACTCCTCGACGCCGTGGACAGCTACATCCCCACCCCTGAGCGCGACACCGACAAAGCCTTCTTGATGCCCGTCGAGGACGTGTTCACCATCACCGGACGTGGCACCGTCGCCACCGGCCGTGTCGAGCGCGGCATTGTCAAGGTTCAGGACGACGTCGAGATCATCGGCCTGCGCGACCTCCGCAAGACCACCGTTACCGGTATCGAAATGCACCGCAAGCTCCTCGATTCCGGTATGGCGGGCGACAACGTCGGCGTGCTTTTGCGCGGCGTGGCCCGTGACGACGTGGAGCGCGGCCAGGTGTTGGCCAAGCCTGGTTCGATCAAGCCGCACACCAAGTTTGAAGCCAGCGTTTACGTGCTCTCGAAAGACGAAGGCGGACGCCACAGTGCGTTCTTCGGCGGCTACCGTCCTCAGTTTTACTTCCGCACGACGGACGTGACGGGCGTGGTGGAACTGTCCGAGGGCGTGGAAATGGTGATGCCCGGCGATAACGTGACTTTTATCGTCGATCTGATCAAGCCGATTGCCATGGAAGAAGGCCTGCGCTTCGCCATCCGCGAAGGTGGCCGCACCGTCGGCGCGGGCGTCGTCACCAAGATCGTGGAGTGAGTGAAATGGTAGCCCCTAAAATCCGTATCAAACTGCGTGGCTTTGACCACAAGGCGCTCGATCAGTCGGCCAGCAAGATCGTCGACACCGTGCGCCGTACCGGAGCGGACGTGACCGGCCCAGTGCCGCTCCCGACCCGCATCCGCCGCTTCTGTGTGCTGCGCTCGCCTTTTATCGACAAAGACAGCCAAGAGCACTTTGAAATCCGCACCCACAACCGCCTTGTCGACATCATGAACCCCACCAAGAAGACCATCGACAGCTTGATGACCCTCGACTTGCCTACTGGCGTCGACATCGAAATCAAGACTGTGGGCGGACGCGCATGAGCAAGGGCATTCTCGGCACCAAAATCGGCATGACCCAGATCTGGAAGGGCGACCGCGCCGTTCCGGTGACGGTGGTGCTGGCCGGGCCTTGCCCGGTGGTGCAGCGCAAGACGGCGGCCACCGACGGCTACGAAGCCGTGCAAGTGGCCTTCTCGCCCAAGTCTGAAAAGCGCATCACCCGTCCGCAACTCGGCCACCTCAAGAAAGCAGGCGTCGGCGGCATGCGCTACCTGCGCGAGTTCCGTGACTTCACCCCCGACGGTGACACCATTACTTTGGACATCTTCGGTGAAGGTGACAAAATTGACGCCACTGGCATCAGCAAGGGGCGCGGTACTCAGGGCGTCATGCGCCGCTGGAACTTTTCCGGCGGCCCCGCCAGCCACGGTTCCAAAAAGTGGCACCGCCGTCCCGGTTCGATCGGGCAGCGTAAAACGCCAGGCCGCGTTTACAAAGGTAAGCGCATGGCCGGACACTGGGGCGTCGAGCGCGTCACGGTGCAGAACTTGGAAGTCGTGGAAATCCGCGCCAGCGAGAACTTGATCCTCATCAAAGGCGCGATTCCCGGCATGACCGGCAGCTTGGTGGAGCTTCGTCAGGCCGTCAAGGGAGCGAAGTAATGGCTCAGATTAACGTGGTGGGCGCGAATGCCCGCACCATCGAATTGGAGTTGCCTAAGGCAAACCCCAATTTGCTGCACGAAGTGGTCACTTGGCAGCTTGCCAAGCGCCGCGCCGGAACGGCCAGCACCAAGACCCGTACCCAGGTCAGTGCGACCAGCAAGAAGATGTACAGCCAAAAAGGCACCGGTAACGCCCGTCACGGCGACCGTGGCGCTCCCAACTTCGTGGGCGGCGGCGTGGCCTTCGGTCCTAAGCCCCGCAGCTACGCTTACACCCTGCCCAAAAAAGTCCGTCAGCTTGGTCTGGCGATGGCTCTGTCTGACCGCAGCGAGCAAGGCAAGCTTCTGGCCGTGGACGGGTTTAACCTCGACGGCAAGACCAAAGGCTTCCTGAGCTGGGCCAAGGACAACGGCATGGACGGCTCTGAGCGCGTGTTCCTCGTCACCGACGACGCGAACGCCCGCCGTGCTGCCCGCAACTTGACTTGGGTCACAGCTTTGCCAGTGGCCGGCCTCAACGTCTATGACATCTTGCGCCACGAGCGCCTCGTCATCGACGCCGCCGTACTGGAACCCGCCAAGACCGACGTCCCCCAATCCAACTCGGAAGGTGAGCAGCAGTGAGCAGCATCTACGAAACCCTGCAAATCCCGGTGATGAGCGAGAAAGCCTACAAAGGCATGGAAAAGGGTGTCTACACCTTCTGGGTCAAGCCCAGCGCCACCAAAACCGATGTCCGCAACGCGGTTCAGCAGGCATTCGGCGTCAAGGTGGTCAAGGTTACGACCTTTAACGTCGAAGGCAAAGTCAAGCGGGTCGGCAAATTTACCGGCAACCGCAACGACCGCAAGAAGGCCATGGTCAAACTCGCCGATGGCCAGAAAATTGAGGCCCTCGAGGGTCTGGTTTAAGGAAGGTTGAAGCATGGCCGTTAAGAAGTACCGTCCCTATACCCCCTCGCGCCGTCAAATGACGACCGCTGATTTTTCGGGGTTGACCAAAAAGAAGCCTGAGAAAAACCTCACCGAAGCGCTGCCGAAAACCGGCGGGCGTAACCACCACGGACGCATTACCAGCCGCTTTATCGGCGGCGGTCACAAGCGCGTGTACCGCATCATCGATTTCAAGCGCCGGGGTAAAGCTGGCGTCAACGCCAAAGTCGCCTCCATCGAGTACGATCCCAACCGCAGCGCCCGCATTGCTCTGCTGCACTACCTCGACGGTGAAAAGCGCTACATCATTGCGCCGGAAGGTCTCGCCGTCGGTATGATGGTTCAGACCGGCCCCGAAGCCGAACCCAAAGTCGGAAACGCTTTGCCTCTTCGCTTCGTGCCCGTCGGCGCGGTTGTCCACAGCGTCGAGCTGACCCCCGGTAAGGGCGCGCAGCTCGCCCGCTCAGCAGGCACCAGCATTCAGCTTCAGGGTAAGGAAGGCGACTACGTTATCCTGCGTCTGCCCAGCGGCGAACTCCGCCGCGTGCACACCGAGTGCTACGCCACCATCGGAGCCGTCGGCAACGCCGAGCACAAGAACATCAACCTCGGTAAAGCCGGACGCAGTCGCTGGTTGGGCAATAAGCCTCACCAACGAGGCAGCGCCATGAACCCGGTGGATCACCCACACGGCGGTGGCGAAGGCCGCACCGGTGCAGGCCGTCAGCCGGTCAGCCCCTGGGGCCAGCTTGCCAAGGGTCTTAAAACCCGGCGCAAGCGCAAGAATTCGGACCGTTTCATCATCACCCGCCGCGGCGGGAAGTAAGGAGGGTAGGACATGCCCCGTAGCCTGAAGAAAGGGCCATTCGTGGATGACCACCTCCTGAACAAGGTGGACGCCCAGAACGCCAAAAAAGACAAGCGTGTGATCAAGACCTGGAGCCGCCGCAGTACGGTGGTTCCCGAGATGATCGGTCACACCATCGCCGTGTACAACGGCAAGCAGCACGTGCCGGTCTACGTGAACGAGCAAATGATCGGCCACAAACTTGGTGAATTCAGCCCGACCCGCAGTTACCGTGGGCACGGCTCTGAAAAGTCCGCCAAAGGGAGCAAGAAGAAGTAATGCAGGCTAAAGCGATTGCACGCTACATCCGCATCAGCCCACGCAAGGTTCGCCTTGTCGTGGACGTGATTCGCGGCAAGAACGTCCGTGACGCCGAAGACCTGCTGCGCTTCGTGCCCAAGGCCGCCAGCACCCCGGTGGACAAGGTGCTCAAAAGCGCCAAAGCCAACGCGGTCAACAACCACGACATGATCGAAGACCGCTTGTACGTCTCGCAGATCTTCGTGGACGCCGGCCCGACCCTCAAGCGCCTCATCCCACGTGCGCGTGGCACGGCCAACATCATCAAGAAGCGCACCAGCCACATCACGGTCATCTTGGAGGAGCGAGCCTAATGGGAAATAAAGTCAACCCGAACGGCTTTCGCCTCGGCATCACCAAAGGCTGGAACAGCCGCTGGTACGCCGGCAAGAAAACCTACAGCAAACTGGTCAAGGAAGACGAAACCATTCGTCAACTGGTCAACCGCGAACTCAAGGCCGCTGGCATCGCCCGTATCGAGATCGAGCGGGCCGGTCAGCAGGTCAATGTCATCATCAGCGCCGCTAAACCCGGCATCGTGATTGGCAAGGGCGGCGAGAGCATCAAGAGACTGCGCGGTCAGATCGAGCGTGTGGTGACTGCGGGCACGGTGGCGGTTAACGTCGCCGAGATCCCCAATCCCAACACCTCTGCGCCTTTAGTGGCGCTGCGAATCGCTGAGCAGATCGAGCGCCGCTTTGCTTTCCGCCGCGCCATGAAGCAGGCTGCTCAGCGTGTGATGGAATCCGGCGCACGCGGCGTCAAAGTAGTCATGAGTGGACGCCTTGGCGGAGCCGAGCAGGCCCGTACCGAGAAGGTTCTCGAAGGCCGTGTGCCGCTGCACACCCTCCGTGCCGACATCGATTACGGCACCGCCCTGGCCAAAACCGGCTACGGCATCATCGGCATCAAAGTCTTGGTGTTTAACGGTGAAGTCATCGGTGGCAAAACTGAAGCCGTCGCCAAACCCGCTCGCCCTGAGCGCACCGAGCGCCGTCCCGAAGGGGGCGACCGTAACAACCGCCGCCGCCCGACGGCCCGCCGCCGCACCGGAGGTGAATGATGCTGCTTCCCAAGCGCACCAAATACCGTAAGCAGATGCGTGGCCGTATGCGCGGTGAAGCCAAGGGCGGCGACTACGTCGCTTTCGGCGACTTCGGTCTGATCGCCATGGAACCGGCTTGGATCAAGAGCAACCAGATCGAAGCCTGCCGCATCGTGATGAGCCGCCACTTCCGGCGCGGCGGGAAAATCTACATCCGTATTTTTCCTGACAAGCCCGTGACCAAAAAGCCCGCTGAAACCCGGATGGGTAAAGGTAAAGGCGCTGTGGAGTTCTGGGTCAGCGTTGTCAAGCCGGGCCGCGTGATGTTTGAAGTTTCCGGCGTGACCGAAGAGCAGGCCAAAGAAGCCTTCCGTCTGGCTGGCCACAAGCTCCCTATTCAGACCAAGATGGTCAAGCGCGAGGTTTACGATGAAGCTCAGTGAGTTGCGCCAAATTGACGCGGCGAACCTTCAAAAAGAAGTCGCTTCGCGCAAAGAAGAACTGATGAAGTTGCGTTTTCAGGGCGCGGTGGGCAACTTGGCCCATCCGCACCAGGTCAAGCAGCTTCGTAAGGAAGTCGCGCAGTTGCTCACCCTTCAAAGCGAGCGTCAGCGCCAAGCTGAACCCAGCCAGGACGGTGACAAGTAAGATGGCCAGAAAGACCCTTCAAGGCGTGATTGTGAGCGATAAAGCCGACAAGACGGTAAGCGTCAAAGTCGAGCGCCGCTTCGCCCACCCGCTGTACGGCAAGATCGTGACCCGCAGCCACAAGTACGCGGCCCACGACGAAAACAACGAATTTAAAACCGGCGACCGCGTGGAGATTTTGGCGGTGCGTCCGATCAGCAAGTCCAAAACTTGGAAAGTCACCCAGTTGCTCGAGCGCCCACGCGGCATCGAGACCACTGCGGTGGAAACTGAAGGCGGTCAAGCATGATCATGCCCCAGTCTCGTCTCGACGTGGCCGACAACAGCGGTGCGCGCGAGATCATGTGTATCCGGGTGCTCAACTCCGGCGTCGGCAGTAAAGGCCTGACCACTGGTGGCGGCGGTAACAAGCGCTACGCCCACGTCGGTGACATCATCGTCGCTTCGGTCAAAGACGCTGCCCCTCGCGGCACCGTCAAGAGCGGCGACGTGGTCAAGGCCGTGATCGTCCGCACCAGCTTCGCCATCAAGCGGGCTGACGGCTCGGTTATCCGCTTTGACAAGAACGCTGCCGTGATCATCAACAATCAGGGCGAGCCTCGCGGCACCCGCGTCTTCGGGCCGGTGGCCCGTGAGCTGCGCGACCGCCGCTTCATGAAAATCATCTCGCTGGCCCCGGAGGTGCTGTAATGCCTCAAGGAAAAATCAGCGCTCCCAAACCGGGCAAGCACCACAGCAACAAGCTTCACGTCAAGAAGGGCGACAACGTGATTGTCAACCGTGGCAAGCACAAGGGCCAAACCGGCACCGTACTGTTTGCCAGCCCCGAAGACCAAAAAGTCGTGGTGGAAGGCGTCAACCTCGTCAAGAAGCACGTCAAGCCCAACCCCGGCAGTACCTCGGGCGGCATTGAGGAGCGCGAAGGCGCGATGCACGCTTCCAAAGTGCAGCTTGTCGATCCCGAAACGGGCAAGGCCACTCGCATCCGCAAAACCATCGTGGACGGCAAGAAAGTCCGCGTGGGCGCTCAGAGCGGCAAAACCATCGATTAAGTTCTGGGGCGCGTCTTAAGGCGCGTCCTGGGCGTTATTCCCGCCCAAAGAAGGAAGACATATGCAGCAGCTCAAGCAAAAATACAATGACGAAGTGCGCCCCGCACTCGTCCAGCAGTTTGGTTACAGCTCAGTGATGGCCGCGCCGCGCATCGAGAAGATCGTGGTCAACGAGGGTCTGGGTTCCGCTAAGGAAGACAGCAAGGCGATTGACAAGGCCGCAAAAGAACTTGGTCTGATCACTCTTCAAAAGCCGATCATCACCAAAGCCAAAAAGAGCATCTCGAACTTCAAGCTGCGTCAGGGCATGCCAGTCGGCATCAAAGTGACGTTGCGCGGTGACCGGATGTACGTCTTCTTGGAAAAGCTGGTTAACATCGGCTTGCCACGTATCCGTGATTTCCGTGGCGTTAACCCCAACTCCTTTGATGGACGCGGCAATTACAACCTCGGTATCAAAGAGCAGCTGATCTTCCCTGAGATCACCTACGAGATGGTCGACAAGACGCGTGGCATGGACATCACCATCGTAACCACCGCCAAGAACGACGAAGAGGGCCGGGCGCTGCTTGCGGGCATGGGCCTTCCTTTCCGCAAGTAACTGCGTTATAATTTCGAGTTGCGCGTGACGTCAAAAGCGTTTCACGCGCATGCTTGTTGAAGCTGCCGTATTCAAAATGCGGTGACTAAGCAAGCCAAGGAGAAGGAAGCATGGCGAAAACGAGTAAAATCGTCAAGCAGAAGCAGCGCGAGAAAGTCGTGGCCAAGTACGCTGAACAGCGTCACGCCATGAAAGAAGCGGGCGACTACTACGGCCTTTCGCAACTCCCCCGCGACGCCAGCCCTACCCGGCTGCACAACCGTTGCGAGTTCACGGGCCGTCCCCGTGGTTTCATCCGCTTTTTTGGCGTCAGCCGCATCGTGCTGCGCGAAATGGCCAGCCGTGGGGAACTCCCCGGCGTCCGCAAAGCGAGCTGGTAAACACCTTTCTTGGATACGAACCGCAACTTTTTTGCGGTGATCGTCTGAGCAAGCGTCAATTCCCAAGAAGAGAATGCCGCCGAATCTTTTTTTAGGCGGTTCTCAGTGGGTCAAATCTTGCACCGAGCCAACACTGGCTCTTTGCCGAAGTCCGGGGAACAATTTACTTTTGTTCTCGGAGGAATAATGCTGAGTGATCCCATCGCCGATATGCTCACGCGCATTCGCAACGCGACGCGCACCTACAAAGAAACCGTGGATGTTCCGGCTTCTAAATTCAAAGAGCAACTCGCTCAACTGCTGGTCAAAGAAGGCTTCGTGGCGTCCGCCGAGCGGGTACGTGACGAGGGCATGAAATTTGACGTGCTGCGCCTGACGCTGCGCTACGGCAACAAAAGAGAGCAAGTCATCAAGCACATCGAGCGCATCAGCCGTCCGGGCCGCCGCGCTTATGTCAGCCACGACAACCTGCCCCGCATCCAGCGCGGTCTGGGCGTGGCTATCGTGTCGACCAGCAAAGGTTTGCTGGCTGACCGTGACGCACGCAAAGAGGGCGTGGGCGGCGAAGTCGTCTGCGTCCTCTGGTAAGGAGGCGCTATGTCCCGAATCGGTAAACAACCCATTGCTGTGCCGAGTGGCGTAACCGCCAGTATCGTTGACGGCGTATTCAAGACCAAAGGCCCCAAAGGCGAACTGACCGTTCCCTTTAACACCGCTTTGACCGTCAAGCAGGAAGGTGACCAGATCGTGGTTACCCGCCCCGATGACCGCCAAGACCACCGCTCCTTGCACGGCCTGACCCGCACCTTGGTCGCCAACGCCGTCAAGGGTGTCTCGGACGGCTTCATAATCAACTTAGAGCTGCGCGGCGTCGGCTACCGCGCCAAGCTGACCGGCAAGAACCTCGAAATGTCGGTCGGCTACAGCCACCCCGTCATCATCGAGCCGCCAGCGGGCGTCACCTTCACGGTGCCGGAACCCACCAAAATCGACGTGTCGGGCATCGACAAGCAGCTCGTCGGTCAAGTCGCCGCCAACGTTCGCAAAGCCCGCAAGCCCGACGCCTATCACGGCAAGGGTGTGCGCTTCCTCGGTCAAAAAATTGCCCTCAAGGCCGGTAAAGCCGGTGCGACGGGCGGGAAGGGTAAGAAATGAGTACTGCCAACCAGACCAATACGCGCCGCAAGCTGCGTAACCGCAGCAAAGTCCGCGCCGCCGCCGCGCCGGAGCGCCCACGCCTGAGCGTTTACCGCTCGAGCAAGTACATCTACGCCCAACTGATTGACGATGTCACCGGCACCACCATCGCGCAGGCCGGGGGCAAGGCAGTCAAGGAAGGCAACAAAACCGAGTCTGCCGCCGCTGTCGGCAAGGCACTGGCCGCTGCCGCCACCGAAAAGGGCGTCAAAGCGGTTGTGTTTGACCGTGGTCAGTACCGCTACCACGGACGCGTGAAGGCGCTCGCAGATGCGGCGCGGGAGGGTGGCCTTGACTTTTAACCGACGAAACGACCGCAACAACAGCGAGAACAGCGAGTTCGAAGAAAAGCTGATCAACGTCAACCGCACCGCCAAGACCTATCAGGGTGGACGGCGCTTCCGCTTCGCCGCGCTCGTCATCTTGGGCGACCGCAATGGCCGCGTCGGCATGGGCATTGGCAAAGCCAAAGAAGTGCCGGTTGCTATCGAGAAAGCCAAATCGGTGGCCCGCAAGAACATGATCACCGTGCCGGTCGAAAACGGCACCATTCCCCACGAAATCGTGGGCGTGTCGACCAGCAGCCGCGTGCTGCTCAAGCCCGCCAGCGCGGGTACCGGCGTGATCGCGGGCACCGTGCCGCGCAGCATTGCTGAGCTGGCCGGCATCACCAACCTGCTGAGCAAAGAAATCGGCAGCCGCAACCAAATCAACGTGGCTTACGCCGTGTTCGACGGCTTCAAAAACCTTCGGACGGCCAAGCAAGTGCGTGCCCTGCGCGGCGTCGACACGAGCCGCAGCACCGAACAGAGTCCCAAAGAACAGAGTCCCGCTGCTCAGTCCGCCGCGACGCAGGCTGGCGAGGCGGAGGCTGGAGGGAGCTTGTGAGCGATTCTACCACCATCAAAATTACCCTCAGGCGCAGCGTGATCGGGCGTCCTCAGTCGCAAGTGGACACCGTCCGTGCGCTGGGCCTGCGCAAAATTGGCGACAGCCGTGAAGTCTCCAACGCGCCCGCCATTCGCGGCATGGTCAGAACCGTGCAGCATCTGCTGGAAGTGGAATCATGAAACTGAGTGACCTGTTCCCCACGCCCGGTTCGCGCAAAACCCGTAAACGGGTCGGACGCGGCCCCGGCGGCACCGATAAGACCGCCGGACGCGGTCACAAAGGCCAGAAATCGCGCTCCGGCGCGGGCAAAGGCCAGTTCTTCGAAGGTGGCCGCTCGACCCTGATCAGCCGCCTGCCCAAGCGCGGTTTTAACAACGTCGGCACCACGTACGAAGTCGTCAACCTTGCCCAGCTCGATCGCTTGGAAGGTGACAGCTTTGACCGTGCTGGCTTGGAAGCTGCCGGACTGGTTCGCCGGAAAGGCAACCCCGTCAAGCTGCTGGCACGCGGTACGGTCAGCCGGGCGCTGACCCTGCACGTGGACGCCGCCAGCGAGAGCGCCGTCAAGGCTATTGAAGCGGCGGGCGGCACAGTCGTTTTGCCCGCTCCTAAAGCCCCTGACGCTGCCGAGCAGAAGACCCGCTAATGCTGAAAGCCTTCCGCGACGCCTTCCGTATTCCGGATTTGCAGCGGAAGATCGTCTTTACGCTGCTGCTGTTGGCGGTTTACCGTCTCGGCAACGCTATCCCCACGCCGGGCGTCAATGTCGCCAATCTCTCGCAGACTTCGAATCCTTTGCTGGGCCTTATCGGGATGATTTCCGGCGGCAACCTCTCGCAGTTCTCCATCTTTGCGTTGGGGGTGCTTCCGTACATCACGGCCAGCATCGTGATTCAGCTGCTGACCACCACTTTGCCGGCCCTCGAAAAGCTCTCTAAAGAGGGCGAAGAGGGCCGCAAGAAGATCAACCAGTACACCCGCTACGCCGCGATTGCTCTGGGTGCAGTGCAGGCCACCGTGTTTTCACTGTTTGTCAGCAGCAACGCGGCCAATATCGCGGTGGGCTGGACGCCGGGACTGTTTACTCTGCTGGTGATGATCCTGACTCAGGTGGCGGGCGTCGCCTTTGCCATGTGGATTGGCGAGCGCATCACCGAAGTCGGCATCGGCAACGGCATCAGCCTCATCATCACGCTCGGCATTATTGCCCGCTATCCCACCGAGATCGGTGCGACGGCGACGCTGTTCAGAGAGGGCAACCTCGGCATTCTGAGTATCGTGGCGTTTTTGGCGATCATCATCGTGGTGGTCGTGGGAATTGTCTACGTCTACCAAGCTGAGCGGCGGGTGCCAGTGCAGTACGCCCGCGCCCGTGGCGGCACGCCCAGCTCTTCGGGGCGCAATTACAGCGGGCAGGCCACCTATTTGCCGATCAAGCTCAACCAAGCGGGCGTCATTCCGGTGATTTTCGCTTCGGCCATGCTGATTTTGCCGAACCTGATCGAGCAGGCCACCGTCAAACGTGCGCCTGCGATATCGACCTTTATTCAGCAGTACCTAGCGGCGGGTAGCGTTTGGTACACCGGCATCGAAGTGCTGCTGATCATCGGCTTTACCTTCCTCTACAACAGCGTGCAGTTTGACCCCAAACGGATTGCCGAGCAACTGCGCGAAGCAGGCGGCTTTATCCCCGGCGTGCGGCCCGGCACGCCCACCGCTGGCTTTTTGGGCAACATCAGCATGCGGATTTCGCTGTGGGGCGCTCTCTTCTTGGCGATTTTGGTGGTGGTGCCGCAATTGGTGCAGCGCTGGACTGGCGTGACCACCTTTCAGTTTTCCGGCACCGGCCTACTCATTATCGTGGGTGTGGCGCTCGAAACCCTCAAGCAGCTCGAAGCCCAACTCACCGTGCGCCGCTACGACGGCTTTATCAGCAAGGGCCGCATTCGCGGACGCCTCTGAGCGGCAGTTTTCCTTTTCCAAGTTAGACCTTTTTAAGGCGCACCTCACCGTGCGCCTTATTCTGTTGGAGAAGGCAGGCTGCCTTAAAAAACGCAGCGAAGCAGGCACCGTTCCAAAGCGGAAGAAAGGACAAGAATGACCCAAAATGAAACGGTTCAGATTGACATTTCCGGCAAACCCGCGCAAGATCAGCACCAAGTGGTGATTTTCCTCGGCCCGCCCGGCGCAGGCAAAGGAACTCAGGCTGAGCGTCTGGCCGCCGATAAGCAGCTCACCAAAATCAGTACTGGCGACATTCTGCGTGACCATGTGGAGCGCGGCACCGAGTTGGGCCTGCAAGCCGCGCCGATTATGAAAGCCGGTCAGTTGGTGCCGGATCATTTGTTGATCGCCCTGATTCGTGACCGCCTCGCCAGCATGGACAGTGTACGGGTGATTTTCGACGGCTTTCCGCGCACCACTGCTCAGGCCGAGGCGCTGGACGGTTTACTGGATGAACTCGGTGCACCGATCAGCGCGGTGCCGCTGCTTGAAGTCCCCGAAGAACTGCTCATTGCCCGCATCTTGGAGCGCGGCAAGACCTCAGAGCGCAACGACGATGAGGAAGCGGTGGCCCGCGAACGCCAAAATGTCTACCGTACGCAGACCCAACCGCTGATCGATTATTACTCTGCGAGAGGCCAGCTCAAGACTATCAACGGCGTCGGCAACATGGACGAGGTTTACCAGCGCCTCCAAAACGCAATCGGCTGAAGAAACCCAGTAGCCAAGCCAGCGGGCCACTTCCTTAAAGGGGGTGGCCCGCTGGGGTATTAATGGGTTGCTCGAAACCTGAGCCTATTGGCGGTCTTTCAACTCCACGTAATGCTGATCGGTGGCCCCAGTGTAAACGGCGTCGGGGCGCAGCAAACGGTTGTCGCGGGTGTATTCGATCACCGAAGCGCACCAGCCGCTGACACGGGCCAGCGCAAAAATGGTGGTAAAGAACTCTTTGCTGATCCCCAAGTCCGAATAGACCGTGCCGCTGTAAAAGTCCACATTCGGATAAATACCACGCGAACCCATCCGGTCGACCACGATTTTTTCGATGGTCTCCAAGATTTGGTAATAATTGCTCTTGCCTTCTTTGTTGGCAACGTGTTCGGCGTAGTCGCGCAGCACCCGCGAACGCGGATCGAAGTTTTTGTAGACGCGGTGGCCCACGCCCATGATCTTCTCTTTGTTGTCCAGCTTTCTGGTGATGTAGTCGGCGGCTTTGTCAGGCGTCCCGACTTCGTCGAGCATGTCCATCACGGCTTCGTTGGCTCCGCCGTGTAGCGGCCCCTTGAGTGCGCCGATGGCCGACACCACGCACGAATACATGTCGCTGAGGGTGCTGGAGGTGGCAATCGCCGTGAAGGTGCTGGCGTTCATGCCGTGATCGGCGTGCAGCACCAGCGCGATGTCAAACAGCTTGGCCTGCTCAGCGCTCGGCTCTTTGCCGCTGAGCATATAAAGGAAGTTGGCAGCGTGGGTCAGATCGGCGCGGGGAGCCACGAGGTCTTGGCGGTTATGGACGCGGGCAATTGCGGCACTGACGGTGGAAAACTGAGCGATGAGCCGGACGCTGATAGCGTAGCGGGCCGCTTCGCTGGTGTCTTCGGACTGCGCGTCATACAGGCCCAGCGCACTGATGGCGGTGCGCAGCATCTGCATCGGGTTGGCCGCTGGCGGAAAGCTCGAAATTTCTTTGATCAGCTCGGCGGGAATTTCACGGTTGGCCCGTAGCTCGGCGTCAAACTTGGCCAGTTCGGCGGCGCTCGGCAACTTGGCGTGCAGCAGCGCGAAACTGAGTTCTTCGAACGTGCTGTTCTCGGCCCACTCCTGAATAGGAATGCCGAGGTGGGTGAGAATGCCTTGCGCTCCGTCAATGAAGGTGAGTTTACTTTCGGTAAACAGCACGCCCTCTAAACCTTTGGCGATTTCAGTCATGTTGGAGTCAGTCTATCACTCTCCTCACCGCGTCCCGTCTTTGCTTTTTGTTACGAAGGCAGGAACGTGCCGGGGCAGGTGTATTTACTCCAGCGCCTCAATCTTCCAAGAAGGCCGCTTTGACGAGGCTGAGCAGCTCCGGCGTGCCGTACTTCTGCACCAGGGCGAAGCTACTGGGATGCTCGGCGGCAGCGGCTTCCACATCGTCGAACATCCGGTCAAACAGTTCCTCGGGCATGTTCATGGCCGGGGTCAGGCGCATGGTACGGGCGGCGTTCAGCGAGAAATTGAGCAGCACGCCGGAGCGGTAAAACGCCACCAGCGCCAGCATGCCGGTCACTTCGGCAATCAGCTCGCCTTGCAGTTTGAAGGGCAACTTTGCGACAGGGTGGAAGTTCATGGCGAACAGCATCCCCGCGCCGCGCACGTCTTCGATCAGGGCCGGATGCTGGCGCTGCACAGCTTTGAGGCGGGTCAAGCCGCGTTCGCCCAGCCGCCGCGAGCGTGCCGGATAATCGTTGTCGAGCAAAATCTCCAAGCTCTTGAGGCCCACCGCCATTGCCAGCGAGTTGCCGCCGAAGGTGTTGGAGTGGCGCTTGATGGTTTCCACACTGCCCAGCAGCGGCTTGTAGATCTCGTGGCGCACGATGGTCGCGCCCACCGGCAGCATCCCGCCGCCCAGCGGCTTGGCCAGCGTCAGGATGTCGGGGATCAATCCCTGCGCTACGCTTTCAAACCAGTGCCCGCTGCGGCCCAGTCCGGTTTGAATTTCGTCGGCGATCACGATCACGCCTTTGGTGCGGCAAACTTCGCCCACCCGCTTGAGAAAGCCCGGCGGCGGAATCCGGACGCCCGCCTCACCCAAAATCGGTTCCAGCAGCACCGCGATCACCTGATCGCCCACCCGCTTGATCGCCCGCTCGACAGCCTCGGCGTCACCGTAGGGCAAGGTGATGACTGCCGGATTGAGGATATTTTTGAACGGCCCCTGCAAATTGGGATTGGGTGTGACCGCCAGCGCTCCTAGCGTTTTGCCGTGATAAGCGCGGGTGAAGTTGATCAGGTACTTGGCCTTGGGTCGGGCGGCCTGGGCAAATTTGATGGCCGCTTCGACGGCTTCGGTGCCGCTGTTGGAAAAAAATACGCGGGAGTCGTGGTGATCGCCGCTTTCACGGGCCAGCAGCCGCACCAGATTGGTTTCCAGCGCTGCCCGCCAGGTGGTGATGGACTGCTGGCCGAACATGACTTGATCGGTCTGCTCCAGAACTTGGCGCAAAAACAAGTTGAGTTCCGGCGGGTTGTCTCCGAACGGCAAAGCGGCGTAGCCCGAAGCGTTGATGACGGTCTGTCCGGCGCGGTCTTGCAGTTCCCAGGGCGATTTGACCTTGAAGGGGCCGCCGGTGCCGACCACTTCCAGCAGCCGAATCAGCTTGCCGTGACCGTATTTTTTCTCGAGATAAACCGTTTGTGCGTCCGAGAGCTTGCCGCTCAGCACATCGTCGGCGCGGATAAAGTCGTGGGTGGAAGTCATACCCGCCATTCTAGAGCGGCAGGTGAGCGGCAGACGGCTTCATTTGCCCTTCTTGAGTGTCTTCTCGCTTTCCAGCAGGCGCTTGAGGGCCGCTTCGCTGCGGGTCAGGCCCTCGAACGCGGGCGTCTTGAGCGTGCGCGGTTCGTAGTCGTCCAGCACTTTTCCGGCGAGGTAGCGGTCAAAGATGACCGGGCAAATGTAGCTGCCCCGGGTCACGGCAGGCGTGTTGCCGAGGTCGGCGGCCACGTATTTGACGCATTCGACCAGCGTTTTTTGGGCAGCCCTTTCACTTCCCGGCGTGCCCGCTTCGGCCAAAAATTCGGCGGCCAGCAGCGTGCCGCCCCAGGTGCGGAAATCTTTGGCGGTAAACGGGCCGATCACGTCATGGAGGTAAGCGTTGAGGTCGCTTGAGCGCACCCGGCGGCGTGTATCTTCATCCACACTCTGAAACAGCCACGGCCCCGGCAAGTCGAGTAGCTTTTGGAGGTTGGCAGCCAGCGTCTTGTCGACGGTCTGTTTGTGCTGCCAGATCGAATGTTTTCCCTTAAAGTCAAAAGAAATGGTATTGCCTTCCACCTTGACGTGGCGCTGGCGCAGGGTGGAGAGGCCGTAAGTTTTGTGGGCGCGGGCGTAGATGTCGCTGCCGACCCGGAAGCGGGCGACGTGCAGTAAGCGGGTCATCAGCGCCAGCACTTTGCGGCGGGGCAGGCCACCCTTTGCGTCTGCCGCGAGGCGCAAATCGGTGGCGGTGACAGTGCGGAGGTTAGGCAAAGCTGTAGCGAAACGGGTCAGCCGCTGCCACTTTTTGATGGCTCCAGCCTGCACGAAGTCGGTGTGGTAGCGGTACTGCAACCGTCCGGCGGCGTCGCGGCCAAAAGCCTGCACCTCGGCGTCGGGGTCTGGACTAACAAACACGCCCTGATAAGCAGGCGGCACCGCGAGGGCAGAGATCCGCTCTATTCCGGCTTGGTCTTCGTAAGGCGTGCTGTCCGGCCAGAAATACTGGAACTCGCCCGCTTTCTGGCCCTCACGGCGCAGGTACTCGTCTTGCAAGAGGTCGGTGCGCGACGGCATCAATCGCCCGCCTGCATCGGCAGTTGCCAGACAATGCTGCCGCGCCCCGCTGCTTCAAGGGCCGCGTTGACCTGACTGAAGGGCTTGGTGCCCATAAATTTGGTGACGCTCAGCGGCGAGGGGTGGGCCGATTCCAGAATGATGTGCTGCTCTCCAGTAATCAGCTTGGCCTTTTTGCGGGCATATGCGCCCCACAGCACGAACACCACCCGCTCCGGCTTGGCGTTGACCGCTTTGATCACGGCGTCGGTCAGCGCTTCCCAGCCTTTCCCGGCGTGGCTGTTGGGTTCGGCCTGGCGCACCGTCAGCACGGCGTTGAGCAGCAGCACGCCCTGAGCGGCCCAGGTTCGCAAATCGCCGTGCTTGGGAATTTGAAAGCCGACATCGTCGCGCAGTTCTTTGTAGATGTTGACCAGGCTCGGCGGCACCCGCACGCCTGGACGCACGCTGAACGCCAACCCCTGAGCCTGACCCGCGCCGTGGTAGGGGTCTTGGCCCAGAATCAGCACCTTCACATCGTCCAGCGGGGTGAGTTGTAGGGCGGTGAACACGTCTTCCGGCGGCGGAAAAACCGGCCCAGCTGCCCGCTGCTCACCCACAAACTGCATCAGGGCGTGAAAATAAGGCTTGGCCAATTCGTCTCGCAGCGCCGCCTGCCAGGATTCAGGCAAAGCGGGCAGATCGGGCGCAGCTTCGGGGGCCGCGCCGAACAGGGAGGCTTGAGCGTCAGTCATGGCGAAATTAAAGCGCAGGCCGCGCCGGTTGATTGTCTGAATTGATGAAGGGGGTGAAGATAAGAAAAGATGAGGCCGCGCCTCACGTGCTCAGCTCCGTAGGCTCAATCCCACACGCCCAATTTCACACGCTCAGCAAGCCGAGCTGCACGCTTCTGGTCACGGCGGCGGCGCGGCTCTGCACGCCCAATTTGGAATACAGCGCCTGCGCGTGAAACTTAATGGTGTGTTCGCTGACACCGAGCTGTTTGGCGGCGCGTTTGTTGCTCAGGCCCGCCGCGAGGAGTTCCAAGACCTCGTGCTCGCGGGGCGTCAGGTGGACATTGCCGAGGAGGTCTGGGTCTGAAAAACTGGTATCTGCAAAAGCAGTGTCTGAGAGTTCGGCGTCCGGATGCTCCGTATCCAGTTGCAACAACTCGGCCTGCTCATTGGGGAGAGCTGCCAAGCCTGCCGCCGCCGCCAGCACGCCGGCCACCACTTCCAGCGGCCCTGCGTCGGGCGGCAGGGCAGCCCAGCCGGAGAGGGCCAGATCAGCCAAAGCGCCCACCCACACCGGACTGCCCAGCGCCACCACGCCGCCCACGAAGTCGCGCAGCGTGCCCAAGTCACTCAAAGCACTGTCGTCAAGCAGCAGCACGTCGGCTTCGTCAGCACTTTTGACGACGGTCAGGCCCGCTTCCAGCAAAAAGGCGCGAACCCCCGCCGCCGCAGCGGGAGAGCGCACGCCAATAAAGATGTGGAGGTCGGAGAGCAGGTCACTCAGCACCGATCAAGCCTCGCATGGATGGTGAGCGGCGTGTGAAAAAGGTGGAGGAGAGCAGTCCAGTTTTGAGGTCGTTGCTCCATTTCCGTTTTTTCGGTTCTCACAAGCCACATCCCTCTTTTACCTTTCTCCCAGCGTCACAGTGACGTCTTGCTCCGAGCCACCGCGCAGCAAGCCGAGCGTCAGATGTTCGCCCGCGTGGCCGCGCACCGCTTCCAGGAGTTGGCCGGGGTGACGGATGGGTGTGCTGGCGATGCTCAATAGCACGTCACCGAGAAGGATTCCGGCGCTTTGGGCGGGGCTGCCGTCTTCGACCTGCACCACCGTCAGGCCGATTTTTCCGCGCCGAGGATCAGCGCCGCGTCCGCCCCAGCCCTCACGGTTCCAGCCGCTACGACTCCAGCGCTCCTCACCCCAACCACCGCAACCACGTGGGCCAAACTCGCCGCGCTGTGGGCCGCCGCGTCCGCCCCGTTCCTGTGGGCCATGTCCACGCGGGCCACTCTGGTGTGGCTGGGCTTGACTTTGGGTTTGTTCTCCGTCAGCGTCGGGCGCGTTGTGTGGGGCGTCGCTGGGGAAGTGAATAGGCTGGGTGCCGATCCCCAAATAGCCACGCGGTACCCGGCCATCGCGGGAGAGCAGGCCCGCGATTTTCAGCGCCCGCTCGGCAGGTACGGCCAGCAGCTCGCCGCGTGACATCCCGGCATTGGCCACGCCGATGAAGCCCCCGCGTGCATCAAAGACGCCGCCGCCCGACACGCCCCTAAAGGGTGCCGCTCCGGTGGGTATCAGGCCGCGCTGGGGGAGGGACGCGCCCATAAAGCCGAGGGCCGCTTGAAGACCCCGAGGGGTGCGGCCTACCACGCTGAGCAGTTCACCGACTTGTGCGCCCTGACTGGCGCTGACGGCGGGAAGGCCGAGATTCCCGGCCTGCAGCAGCGCCAAATCGCTGGCGGGGTCGCGGCCCACCACCTGAGCGCTGAGCTCGCGGCCATCCGGCAAGCGCACCTGCACTTCGTCGCCGTGCAGGACGTGCGCCACCGTCAGGATTTCATCTGGGCCGGTCACGACGCCGCTGATGCTGCGGGCGGCCAAGACGGTGACCACCGATTGAGAAGTTTGAGCAACGGCGCTGGAAAGCGCTTCGGACAGATCGGAAAACGTGTTGTTTTCGGGGGTGTTCTTTGTCATGGGACTATCTTGCGCCGCTGGCCACCATTTGACTTCCGCCGAATGGGGAGCTAGCCGTTTGGGGAGGAACTGCGGGCGCGAACACAGACGCCCAACTTTTTGAACCGCCGTCCCAATCTAGAGAGACATTTGTCAGACCAAACTTGCTAAATTATGAGAAATGCCTCAAGAGATGCTGAACATTCTGACCTTGCCGCTGTTGTTTTCAACTCTTGCTGGGCTGTGGATTTACCGCCACCGCCCTGAGCAGCGTCCCCAACTGCTGCTGAGTTTGTGTTCGCTGTTTGTGGTGTCGGCTTACGGCTACTCGCAGCAGCCTCAGCCGGTGCTGTTCGGGTTGCTGCTGACTTTTATGGTGATGCTCTGCAGTTTGTTGCTGCACCACTGGGACGTGTTGCTGCTTCCAGTTAAACGCAAATAAAACAACCCGCGCTGAATTGCAAATTTTGCTTTGGGCTGCCTTGTTCTGATCGAACTGCCTGCGCGTCAATACCCTACCTCCGGCAAATACCAGGGGTGGGGTATTGGCTAATAGTATGTTGGAGCACTCTTCGTTTTTGAACAGATGTTCCTAATTGTATAAATTATTAACAACCAATGAGACATATAGGCCAACAATCTTCCTAACGCGCTCATTGTGAGAGGTCGTGAGAGGTCAGGGCTACTCCACCAAAGGAAGTGCTTGATCTCCACGTCGCGTGGTCATTCGTTTTGAGGAGGAGCATTATGAAAAAAGCAGGGCGGCAAGGACTGATCTTAAGCCCCCTTTCTCCTTCGTTGGGGACTGGCCCAAACCTCGGTTGGCTGCCCCGATCCAAGGAGCGAGCGGAAGCGGATTGCGTTCGTCCTTCAACTCCCAATTGACGCGAACCTTGCGCTGACGGGTATCCCGATTCTGACGAACGGGGCGCTTTTCACCACCTGGCTCCTTAGCCCGCCGTGCATGCGGCCCACTCCCCGCGCCTTTCCGGGTGCGGCTCTTACTACAGGAGTTGTTATGAGGCAACGTTTTACGCCGCTCACTTGGCTCGTCGCCACGCTGACCGTGCTGCTGGGCACCGTGCTGGCGCAGACGCAAAACGCCCCAGTCGAAGCTGCCAAGCTTTCGCTGAGCAGCGGTCAGTTCGGCTTGGTGTATCAGATATTTTCAATCACTATCGCCACCATGGGCGCGGGCTTTATCTTCTTCGTGCTGGCCCAGCAAAATCTGTCGCCCAAGTACCGCCCGGCCATGGTGGTCTCGGCGCTGGTGGTGGCCGTGGCCTGCTACCACTACTTCCGAATCTTCAACTCTTGGAACGAGTCCTACGCCCTGAACGCCGGAGCCTACGTCGCCACGGCTGTTCCCTTCAACGACGCTTACCGCTACGCCGACTGGATCTTGACGGTGCCGCTGCTGCTGGTCGAAACCGTGGCGGTGCTGGCCCTTGCCAGCAATATCGCTTCGGGCATGATCTGGCGCTTGGCGATGGCCGCCTTCGTGATGATCGCCACGGGGTATCCCGGTGAAATCTCCGGCGACACCACGACACGCCTGATCTGGGGAACCATCAGCACCATTCCGTTTATCTATATCGTCTACACGCTGTTTGTCGAACTGGGCAAGTCGCTGGACCGCCAGCCGCCACGGGTTCAGGTGCTGACCCGCAATCTGCGGCTGCTGTTGTTCGCTTCTTGGGGCTTTTACCCGATCGCTTACCTGTTGCCCGTCATTTTGGGCGGCGGCAGCTTGAGTGCCAACGGAGTCGTTGGGCTTCAAGTGGGCTACAGCATCGCGGATATTCTCGCCAAAGTCGGCTTCGGCACCCTGATTTACTTTATTGCGCTGGAAAAGACCGCGCATGACCGCAGTGTGGGCGTTCCGGAGAACAGCACCAGCCCGGCGGCCACTGAACGACCCACCTAATCCCTTCACCTGACACTGCCGGAGACCTCATGAGCATGACCAAGCCCGCCCCAGCCGTTCGCCCTTTGTTTATTTTTGTGCGCCGCCATCAGGGTTTCGTGGCGCTGGGCTTGGTGCTGCTCGTTGCCTCGGCACTGGCCCTCGACTATTTCCGCAGCGATCTGCTGGGGCCGCATCTGATCGGCTTGCGCCTGATCTACGCGGTCATCACTCTCCTCACCGTCACGTACATCTGGATTGTCAGCATTTGGGACGGCGGAGCTGCCGGGTAGCTGCACCTTGTAGAGCCGCCGGCTAATCTCGCTGGGCCACTACAAAAATTCGCCGGAACTCAAAAGGCGTACCGTAGCTTTTAGCTGGGTACGCCTTGCTGAGTTCCTTGCCGTACTCTTGCAAAAATTCGGCGCTCTGCGCGGCGCTGAGTTGGGCCAGCACGGGCCGCAGCGCCGTCCCTTTGACCCAGTCCAACACGGCATTTTCATGAGCGGGTAGCAGATGAAGGTAAGTGGTTTCCCAAGCGTTGACATGGTAGCCCAGCGGAGCCAACACGGCGGTGTATTCGGCGGGGCCGTAGCTGCTCAGAGCGGCTTTGTCACGCTGCTGGCCGCTGAGCAGCGGCGTCCAGCGCGGGCGGGCTGATACTTCCGCCAGCAGCGTGTGGCTGGGCGCATCAAAGTTGCCCGGCACCTGAAAAGCAAAGGTGCCGCCCGGAGCGACCCAAGCGGCCAAACGGGGAATCAGTTCGGCGTGGTTGTTGGCCCACTGCAAAGCGGCGTTGCTCAGCAGAAGGTCCACGGGGCGCTCGGGTTGCCAAGTGCGCAGGTCGGCCTGAACAAAGCTGAGGTGCGAACTGGCAAACGGCTTGGCCTGTTTCAGCATTTCGGGGCTGCTGTCCACACCGGTCACCTGTGCTTTCGGCCAGCGCCGACTCAGCGCAGCACTCAGGTGGCCGGTGCCGCAGCCGAGGTCGGCGATTTGTTGGGGGTCGCCCCGCACCTGCGCGAGCAAATCAAAAAAGGGCCGATCTCGCTCTATTTGAAACTGAAGGTATTGCTGGGGATTCCACATGCGCCAAGTTTAAGCAGCCGCTCAGTGGTGCTAGCGTAACTACTCTAGAGACAACACTAATCCTCAACCCCGTCCAAGTAAAACCACTTCCCGCTCTCCTGCACAAAGGTGCTTCGCTCCCGCAGTTCGCGGCGCACCCCCCGTTCCTGGTAGTGGGCTGTGAAGCTGACGGTGTCGCCCGCAGCGCGGCGCACATTCAGGCCCAACCACTGCGGCTGCGGCCCCACCTCCAATTCGGCGGGTCTGGTCGTGGGGTGCCAGGTGGCCAGCAGATAAGCTGCGTCTTGCAAAACGTAAGCGACATAGCGCGACCTCATCAGCGCTTCGGGTGTCTGGGCCGGTTGTTCCCCGCTCAGGCGCGGGCCGCAGCACTGAGCGTAAGGTTGTTTGGAGTTGCAGGGGCAGAGCTTGAAGGGAGGAAAAGGCAACGGCGGCATGCCTCCAGAGTAACGCGGTGGGCGCTGAACTCACTCGCCCAACCAACTCATTCAGCCTCAGCCCGAGAGTTCGCGCACCAACTCCCGCGCCAGCAGCGGCCCCAGCAAAAAGCCTTTGCTGCCCAGCCCGCTGAGGTGGTACACGCCCGCCGCGTCTGGTTCAGAGCGCAGAGGCGAGAGGCGCACGCCTGTCCAACGGCCCGTGACTTGCACGCCGCCGAGGTCGCTGAGGGCTGCTCCTTTTTGCAGCAGCCAGTCTAATGATTTGAACGGCAAACCGCCCGCCAAAGCCGCCGCGTGACTGACAGCAGGCGCTTCAAAAGTGGCTCCCAGCACGCCGCCTACCGCTGCCGGAGACAGGTAAGCGCCGAAACTCAGCGGCTGCTGGGGCGCTTGACTGAGCAGGAGCAGGCTGCCCGCTCGGTGAGTTGCGCCTTCCAAGTGACTGCTCTGTTCGCCGCCATTTTGATGACTGAATTCAGCGCCCAATGAGCCGCCGCAAAAAATGACCCGCTCGGCTTCCAGTATCTCGCCGCTTTCCAAAGCCGCGCCGCTGGCCCAGATTCGCGCCGCTTTCCCGCGCATCAGCCGCGCTCCCGAAGCCCGCTTGAGCGCTCCGACGAAGGCCGCGCCGCTGACCCAGCCGCCTTCCGGCAATTCGAGAACACTTTGCCAGCTTGGTGGCAACCCGGCAGGCCCGCGCCAAATGTGCGGCAGTTCGGTGGGCAAGGCGGCGGCCCATTTGCGCTGGGTTTTTTCGTCGGGTACGGGGCGCAGCACTCCAGTTTGCCCGTGTGGGATGTGCTGGCCCGCTGCCTGTAATTCGGCAATCAGCGCCCAAGTGCAGCGCAGGCCCGCTAAAGCTTGAGGCTCCACCTTGCCGCTTTGCCCGCGCACCGGATTGAGCAGCGCTGCTGGCACGTCACTTGAGCGGCCCGCGCCTGCGTCCAGCAGCGTGACGCGGTGGCCTGCCTGCGCCGCGAAGTAAGCCGCCGACGCGCCCGCAATGCCGCCGCCGATGATGAGCAGTCTCACCGCTGCACACTCACGGTTTGTGCGCCACCAAAAACTCACGTTTGCCTACCAGGCCTCGCCGCCTTTTGGCCGCCAAGCCCGCCGCCAGCAAACTGCGCCGTACCGCGCCCGCTGCGCTGTACGTTGCCAGAGCGCCGCCCGCCGCCAAGCTATCCGCCAAGCGGGCCAAAAAGTCTGGCGTCCAGATTTCAGGATTTTTGGCGGGGCTGAAGCCGTCGAGGTAAATGGCGCTGGCCCACTGACGTGGCAGCAGCGCTGCGCTGGCGTCGGCAAACTCTACCCTCACCTCATATTGCCCGTGCTGGAGGTGGAGCTGGCCCACTTTGGTACCTGCGTCCCATGCCCCCAGCAGCGCCGTCCACAGCGGATGGGTTTCGCCCGCCGCGACCTGCGCCAATGCCGAGGCCGCCAGCGGAAAGGCTTCGTAAGCGAGGTAACTCAGCGCCGCGCCGCGCTCCTCGGCACTCGTCAAGGTGGTGCGGAAGTTGAGGCCCAGCCCAAAGCCGATTTCCAGCACCTGTGCAAAAGGGTGGAGGTGCGTTCCGGTGGCTTCCAAAAACACTGTGCGCGACTGTGCCCCTGCGCCGTGCATGGACGAATACCACTCGCCGTAGCGCTCGCTGAAAAGCGTGAGTGTACCGTCCGAGGTGCGTTCAACCGTGCTCGCTTCAGCCATGCCTGTTCATTTTCCCAGATCGGCGGGCGGAATCGGCGCACCTTCGGCGGGAGCGGGCAGCAGCAATTCGTTTTGGCGCACGAAGGCCCACATGAAGCGCGGCACCACCATCAGCTGCGTCTTGTAGGCTTTGATGGCCTCGATTTGGCGTTTGCGCTGATGATCCGTCACCGGATAGCGGTTCCATTTCAGCCCTTGCCAGGTCGGGCGCGGCGGGACAAGCGGCAGGTCTTCGTGCTTGCCCTTGGGAAGGGGCCACTCCAGCCCGCCGTGAACGAGGTAAAAGTACAGCTTCTCGCCGCGCTGGGTCGCCAGCCGCGACGACACGTAAGCGGCGGTGCGGTGGTCGGGGTGGCCGTCTTGGGCGCTGGGGGCCAGCACCGTGTCAGGCTTGACCTGGTCGTAGACGGCGGCCAATTGGCGGTCTAATTCCTTGCCGGTATAGGGCTTACCCGGCACGAAGGTTCCGGCATATGGCACCCGGTTGACGCCAGTGTGCGGGCTGGTGTACGGCGACAAATAATTTTGCAGATAAATCGGGGTCAGACCCTGATCGGGAAACCCCAAAAAGAAAATATGGT
Organism: Deinococcus detaillensis; assembly: GCF_007280555.1. NCBI lineage: Bacteria > Thermotogati > Deinococcota > Deinococci > Deinococcales > Deinococcaceae > Deinococcus > Deinococcus detaillensis. The sequence goes on from NZ_VKDB01000001.1 coordinate 326,259, forward strand.
CTTTGGGAATGCCCAGCGCCGCCGTCGCCGCACGGGCCTCGTTCATCCGGCGCAGGCCGAGGCGCAGCATATCGGCGCGGTCTACGTTTACTTCGCGGTTGGTGGCGCGGGCGTCCCACTCGAAGCCGTCGCCGCTGGTCAAAAAGACCACGTAGACTTGCCCGCCGCGCTCCATCACGTCTTGCAGCAGTCCGCCTGCCGCCAAAGTTTCGTCGTCGGGATGCGGCGAGACGAACAGCACCCGCCCGCTGAGCGGCTCCATAATGGGCAACGCCGCCGCCGCCGCCTTGACCTGGTGAACGGTCAACCTTCCGGTGGGCAGCCAGTACCAGCCGTTAATAAAGGCGGCCAGCAGCAGCAGGATAACGGCCGCTGCTGCCAGACGTTTCCATTTGCGCGGCCTGTATAAACGCATCAGCACCCATCAATATAAAGGAAGCTTTAAGCTTACGGTGAGCGCTGTGCGTATACTCGCTCTCAAATGCCTGCTGCCTTGTCCGCTCTGATCGCCGCTGCCGCGCCCACTTACGGTCTGGAAGAAGAAGTCTTCGTCCTCTACGGCGGGCGCACTTCGCTGGGCAGTTTGTGGGATATGGGGGGGCTGTTGTGGCAAGACCCGGGCCGCAACTGGGCGGCCACCGCCACCAATTTCCGGCGGGGTGAAGCGGCCAGGCGTGAGGTGATGAGCAGCGTGGAAGTCAGCACCCGAGTGGAGTTCAGCGCCGCGACGCTGTTTGCCGCTACGTTGTCGCGCCGCCGCGAACTCGCCCGCGTTTTTTCGTCGGGTCAACTGATTGCCCTCGGTGCCTTGCCGGGCAGTGACCGCTATCACACGGCGGGGCTGCACATTCACGTCGGTGTGCCGGACGCCGAGCGCCAGCGGGTTTACGGCAACCTGGCTTACTTCTTGCCGGTGCTGACCCTTGCCAGCGCCAGCAGCCCTTACTTTGGACAGGGCGAGAGCGGCCCGCTTTCGCGCATCAAGTCGTCGTTTGCTTTGGGCGAACTCGGCAGCGATCCCTACGAGCGGTTTCAGGATTTGATCATCACCCGCCGGCTGGGCACGCTGGAGTTGCGCGTCCTCGACCCGGTTCCCGATCCAGAGCGGCTGTGGGCCATTGTGCAGGCGGTGGAAAAAATCGCCAAGTTGCCCGGCACCTTGCCGTTTAGCCGCCAGAGTTACAACCAGTTGCGGGCACAGATGCTCGGCGGCGCATCCGACACCCTCTTTGAACGCGCCGACGAACTCGCGGAGCGGGTGGGCTTTTCTACCGATTGGCTGCGCTTTACCGAAGCAGACCGGGTGCGAGGCCATACTGAGGTTCACGGCTGGGCCAGCACCTGCGCCCACCTCGACGGCCTTTACCGCAGCGGCATCTGGCAAGACCTCGGCACGCCCCACCCGCTGCCGGCAGCTTGGCGAGGGTACGCCGGATTTGCCCGCTATTACCTTCCCAAGTTGCCGTATATCGCCCGTAAAGCGTACGTGGAAAATAAGAAATAGAGAGATTGTGGCGTGTGTGGGGCATCTTAAGAAGCGTTGAATGTCCACACTGCTAGACTCTGCACATGCTGAAATTTTTGCTCAATGTTCTCAAGCGCCTCTTGCCCATCGCCCTGATTTGGGGCGCGGTCTTGCTGTTTTTGCAGCGCGTTTGGTTTTACCGCGATCCGGTACGTATCACTCCCACCGACGACGATTTGCTGACCAGTCCCTGTGACGGCCAAGTCGTTTACGTGCGCCGCGTGGAAAACGGCGAGATCGTCAGCGAGAAGCTCGGCCAGAAAATCAAAGTCAGCGAAATTACCCACGCCGAGTGGCCTGAAGGCCAGACGCCCGGACACGGCTGGCTGATCGGGATTTACATGTCACCCTTAGACGTGCATTTCAACTACGCGCCGATGAAAGGCCGCATCACCGGCATCGTTCACAACGGAGCCAAACTCAATTTGCCGATGGTGGATATTTGGGAATACATTCAACTGACGTATCTGCGGCGGGCGGTGGATTTGTTTGCCAAGCGCTACGCCCTGGAAAACGAGCGCCAAACGGTGTTCATCGAGGGGCGCGTCAAAGTGGCGATGGTGGAAATCGCCGACAAGTTCGTCAACAAGATCAGCACCTATGTCAGCGTGAACGATACCCTGCGCCCCGGCCAGAAAATCAGCTTCATTGAGCGCGGCTCACAGGTGGATTTGTTTATCTTCGGTGACGTGGACTTCTTGGTGGGCGTGGGCGACCAAGTGTACGGCGCACAAACGCCCATTGCCCGCCTTAGCAAGCCTAAAGCGTAAAGTTCACCATGACGGAGCACTTGCTGCACTGGCTGGGGACGCTCAACCCGCAGGTCGTCCATTTGGTGAACGCCTTGCTGCTGCTACTGGAAGGCATCGGGCTGCCCTTTATTCCTTATGAAGCCAGCATGTTGGCGCTGGGTTTAATGATTCAGGGCCACGACACCACACTTTGGGAATCGATTTTGTTCGGCACCATCGGCAATACCATCGGCAACCTGATCGGCTACTACATCGGGCCGCGCGGGATCAAGCTGATTCCCAAAAAAGCGCAGCAGAAGCTGGGCCTGACCCAAATTCAGAACATGCTGACCCAGTACGGCCCGTGGATGGCCGTCATCAGCCGCTGGTTCGGGCCGTTCAGAACGCTGTTTATTTTGTATGCCCGTGAAGCTGGCCTCAAGCCCTTGCCGTATATCGCCTGCTCTTTTCTTGGGGCGTTGTCCTGGACGGCGGTGTGGCAAATTGGGATGTGGCTGGGCGGAGTGGCCTTTATTGCGGTCTGGCACCGGTATCAAATCTACGGCCTGGTCGGGCTGGTGGTTCTCAGCGTTCCCGCTTACTTTATTTATAAAGCAGTCAAGAAAGCACGCGGTGAGGTCAACACAGCGCAGCAAAGCCGTGAAGAAGCCAGGACAGAGCAGGAGTTGTAAAAAGGCTTGGTCGTTTGCCTGAATAATTAATAAAAACTCCTCCCCTCTTCATTTGGAACGGCCATTCCGAACGAAGAGGGGAGGAGTTGTGCTGGAAGAAGAGGGTCAATTCAGCAACATGCTTTGGCCTCAGCGTGGCGTGCCGAAGTCCTGCACCCAGTATTGTTTGTAGCTGCCGCCCTCGAAGTAGCCCACCCCCAACTCTTTGAGAATGGGATTGAAGATATTTTTGCAGTGGCCGGGGCTGCTCAGCCAGCTGGCCATCACATCGGCGGGGGTCTGCTGGCCGGCGGCGATGTTCTCGGCCACGCTGCGCCACTGGTATCCGGCGGCGGTGATGCGCTGATCGAAGGTGCGGCCATCCGGGCTGGTGTGGTCAAAGTAGTTTTTGGTGGCCATATCAGCAGCGTGGGCCTGTGCCGTGCCGGCCAGCAGAGTGTTCCAGCTCAGGGCTGCTGCGGGCGGGTAAGCCACGCCGCCGCAATTTCCCCCCGCCGCGCGGGCCACGTTGACCAGGCGCAGCACTTCGGAAGTAAAGCCGCTGGTCGGCGTCGGCGCGGGGGCTGGAGTGGGAATTGGGGCTGGTACGGGCGGCGGAGCAATTGGAGTGGGTGTGGGAGCTGGCGCAGGTGGGGTGGGCGCGGGGGCTGGAGGCGCGACCGGAGTAGGTGTAGGAGCTGGCGCTGGCGGTGTGGGCGTAGGGGCCGGGGTAGGTGTGGGAGCTGGCACAGGTGGCGTGGGAGTCGGAGGCACTACTGGAGCGGGCGCGACTGGCGCAGGTGGAGCGGGAGCAATTGGTTGCGCGGGCGGCTTGGGCGTGGCCATTGGGGGCGCTTGAACCGTGACTTCGAGGACATAATCGCGCTCGGGGTGGTCTTTCTGAACGATTCTGACCTGCACCGCGCCGGGCTGGTACGCGCTCAGTAAGCCGCTCGCCGTGACTGCGACGATGCGGGGGTCGCTGCTTTGCCAACTCAGCAGCCCAGCCGCAGGCACTTGGCCGCTGATGGTGACCGGGACTTGCAGGCTTTCGCCCACGCTGAGGCTCAGCGCTTTAGGCATGGTGGAAGTATCAAGGGCTGTGTCGGCAGCGGGGGCAGCGCTCCGGACAGCCACCGCAGGCTGAGCGCTTTGGTCAGAAGTCGGCGGGGCCGCCACCTGCGAACCACAAGCGGATAGAAAAAGCGCGGCCATCACCAGTAAGCCGAGCTGTTGTTTAAACTTCATTGACATACTTTATTTAAGCGTACCTTGGTGGACAATGCCATGAAAAACACTCCAAGAAATGCAGATTTTTGCGAAATTCTTAAAAAAACTATGACAGGTTTATAACAAATTCCCGCAATGAAGCCGCGTCGCTTCGGCAAAGAACCCGACGTGACCGTAGTGTAACCTAACTAACTTTAGGAATTGGGGGGGTGTGTCTAGATTTATGGCAAAAATGTGTGGCACAGTACGAAGATTGTCACTAAAGAAGAAAGGCCAAACGTGGCGGTTTGGCCTTAGAACAGGTTGTCCACTGCTGAGCGAACTCAGGCTTAAGCTTTGATGCCCTTACCGCCTTGCAAGGTGCGCTCGACCGTCGCGGTCACTTCGGTCTCAAAGCGGCGCAGGTGCTCGCGCAGCCGGTTGAGTTCCACGCCGTCGAGGTCGGGCAACCACAACACGCTGCGGCCCAGCACGGCGAAAGCCACTCTTTCCTCGTCGTCTTCGTCTTCGACCGGATCGAGCATTAAGGTGCCGTAATCGAGGCCCTGATTCATCAAATTCATGCCCATCAGCACGTCGGCAATGGCGTCTTCTTCCACGTAGAGATCGAGGTCGAGGTGCAGCCTCACCAGCACGCCGCCCTGCTCGTCGGCCTCGGCGTAAAGGGCCACTCGCGAATCCCCGTCCTGCACCAGTGCGCCTTCGTCCATCATCTCCACGCTCAGCCCGCTGCCCTTCAGGGACGCCACGATGCGTTGCAGCTCATTTAGGTTGCGGGTCATGCGGCGAAGTATAGCGCCTGTGAATGAAGCGCACTGAGTGGGTCAGTACAGCGCGGCAGGCGGCAGGAAACGTCAGTCTTTGCCGCTCTGGGCGCTGTCTTTGGCGGGTCTGAGTGCCGACACGGCCACGCCCTGCATATAGCCCGCGCCGTCCTCGCCCAGCACGTCTACGCTGGCGGTCAACGGGTGCAACTTGACCACTTTTCCGCACGCGCCGGACTCGGTGTGGCACACTCTGGCGTTTTTGCGCGGCATTTCTTTGAGGAGGTCAACGTACTGCGTGTGCTCGTATTGGAGGCAGCACAGCAAGCGGCCACATGGCCCGCTGAGTTTTTCGGGATTGAGCGGCAACTGCTGGTCGCGGGCCATCCGGATGCTGACCGGCGCAAATTCTTGCAGGTGATTCGACGAGCAGTTCTCGCGCCCGCACGCACCGAGCGCTCCGATAATCTGGGCTTGCTCACGTGGGCCGATGGCCACGAAATTGACTCTGGCTTTGGTCTGCTCGCGCAGGTCCTGAATCAGGTGGCTGAGTTCGAGGCGCTCCTCGGCGCTGTAGCTGACCGTAACCAAACTGCCGTCTAAGGTAAACTCCACCGCCACGATTTTGACCGGCAGGGCGCGGTCACGGGCGCGGGCACGCAAAAACCACTTGAGGTCTTCGCCGGCCTGCTCCAGCCGGGTCCAGTCGCTGAGGTCTTCTTGGGTGGCGGCCCGCAAAATCATGCCGTAGCGGGCGCTGCCTTCCGGCTGAGCCGCGCCGCGCACGGTGGCGACTTCGGGGCCGCGTTTGCCCTGCACAACCACTCGGCTGTTCACCGGGTGTTGGTTCTCGGTGAGCATAGAGTGAAGTTTGGGGCTGCGTTCAAAACGAATCGGCTGAATCCACACGTTGAACCTAAGATGACACGCCGGAGCGGCGGGCGTGGGGGGGCGGGTCACGAAGGAGCGGGGAAGAGGGAGCGTAGATTGTGAGGAAAGCCCCGCTTGCCGCCGCCTATGTGCCACCTGAACGCCGATCAAAGCGCCGCCACCGAGCGTGATCAACTCAAGGAGCGTGTTTATGTCTCAAGCTGATTCTGCCCCGCCCAACACCAATCCCGACGCCCCTGAACGCGCTTACAGCGACTTTACGCGGAGCCTGAGTTACGGCGACTACTTGCGGATCGATACCCTGACCAGCGCCCACCAGCCGGTGACGCAGGCGCACGACGAGCATTTGTTTATCGCCGTGCACCATATATCGGAAGTCTGGCTGAACCTGATCGTGCAGGAGTTGCGGGCGGCCATGACGCTACTCTCGGCAGGCGTGACCGACGCGCCGCTGAAGATGCTCAGCCGGGTGGTGCGGGCGCAGGAGCAGATGACCAACGCTTGGGAAGTGCTCAAAACCATGACGCCCGCCGATTACTTGCAGTTTCGCAGCGCGTTCGGGCGGGCCTCGGGTTTTCAGTCGGCGCAGTACCGGATGATGGAATTTTTGCTGGGCAACCGCAACGCCACGTTGCTGCGCCCGCACCAGCACCGACCTGACCTCTACGGCCTGCTGGAAGCTGCCCTGAACGCGCCGAGCTTGTATGACCTGGCCCTGCGTCTGCTCTCCGAGCGCGGCTTAGCCATTGCGCCGAGCGTGCTGGAGCGCGACTTTGCCCAGCCCTACGTCCAAAATGACGAGGTGCTGGCCGCTTGGCTGACCGTCTACCGCGATCCTGAGCGCTACTGGGACGTGTACGAGCTGGCCGAGAAGCTGATTGACGTGGAAGATAACTTCCGGCGCTGGCGATTTAACCACCTGACCACCGTGGAGCGCACCATCGGCTTTAAGACCGGCAGTGGCGGTACCAGCGGCGTGGGGTATCTGCGAAAGGCGCTGGACACGGTGCTGTTTCCTGAGCTGTGGCAGGTGCGAACGGAGCTGTAGGCGGGGGGAGCAAGTGGCGCTCAGGCCCGCTTGAACGCCACCTGACCGCCTACAATCGTCAGCATCGGCCAGCCTTTCAAATCCTGGCCTACCCAGGGGTTGAATTTGGCTTTGCTCTTGAAGGTGGCGGGGTCAACCGGGCGCACCGTCTCCAAATCCAGCAGGGTGAAGTCGGCGGGTTGCCTGGCTTCCAGACTCGGCGCGGGCCAGCCCAGCACGCGGGCCACGTCCACGGTTAGCAGTTCCACGATTTTTTGCAGGCCCAGTTCGGCCCCAAAGTTCGTCCATAGCAGCGGAAAGGCAATCTCGATGTAGGCGATGCCCGACGGTGCTTGCAATAGGTCGAGTTCCTTCTCGGCGCGGGTGTGCGGGGCGTGGTCGGTGGCGAGGCAGTCCACGCTGCCGTCTTTGAGGCCCGCCAGCAAAGCCTGGGCGTCACTTTGGGTGCGGAGCGGCGGCGCAACCTTGTAGACTGCGTCAAAGCTCCGCAGCGCTTCGTCGGTGAGCAGCAGGTGGTGGGGGCAGACCTCGCAGGTGATGTTGACGCCCTGCGCTTTAGCGGCCTTAACCAGCTCCAGAGCGCGGCCCGTAGACAGGTGCTGGATGTGCAGCCGCCCGCCGGTCATGCGGCAGATTTCAATATCACGGGCGATGCGGGCCGCTTCCGCCGCCGCCGGATTGCCGGGCAGCCCCAGCGCCTCGCTGACTGGCCCCTCGTTCATCACGCCGCCCGCCCGCAAGCTGGCGTCCTCGGCGTGCACGCTGACCACTTTGCCCAGCGAGTGCGCGTACTCCAGCCCCAGCCGCAGCGTGCGGGCGTTCTCGTTGGTGCGTCCGTCGTCGGTAAACACGGCGGCTCCGGCTTCGGCCAGCAGCGCGAGTTCGGCCAGTTGCTCGCCATCTTGTCCCCGTGTTAGGGCGGCGGCGGGGCGCAGGCGGGCAAAGCCGAGCGCGGCGGCCTTGTCGATCAAGGCACGGACGATGGCGGGGTTATCGACCACCGGCACGGTGTTGGGCATACTGATGACCGTCCCGTAGCCGCCCGCAGCCGCAGCCGCGAGGCCTGAGGTGAGGTCTTCTTTTTGCTCCTGCCCCGGCTCGCGTAGGTGGGCATGCGGCTCGATGAAGGCGGGCACGATGGTCGCGCCGTTGCCGTCTAGGGTTTGGCCTTCAAGATTCAGATTCCAACCTTTAATCAGGCCGTTTTCTATGGTCAAAGTTTCGGAGGTATTGGAGCTTGGGCGGCGGATGTTGGTGATGGTTAGTATCATTTGAACTCCATAACATAGAGCGAGAACGATTATTTCTAATCGTCGTAAAAAATAATTCTTTTATTTTCTGCATCCCAGACGCAAAAGCGGACCGTTTTAGAACTGCCGAGATCAAGATAAACAACGTGATCGTTGTTTAGATCTACAACAGGTTCTTTAAGAATAGAGTGCCCATGTACGGAATAAGTCAGTGCAGGAAAAAAGTTGGTAGGTAACGGGTGCAATCCCAGTTCTGGACTATCCCAGATGTAGCCATTATCCAAAATATTGTCCGCCGTGAGGCCCAAGCTGGGGCGGGCGGCATGGGCGCAGAGCATTTCACCTTCTACGCAATAAGGGCGAGCAAGCAGAGCAAAACGTTCCATATCCCGAATCAGTTCGGGCAGGCCTTCGGAGGCATCTTCATACTGAGACACCAGTTCGGCTTCCTCACTGCGGAACCAGTCTTCTCGTTGAGTTTCTTCAAGACGCAATCCCTCATCCCAGACCCAGTATTCGTGATTTCCCCAAAGTAAAGTTGCCCGGCCAGCTTCGGCCCAAGCTAGCGCCATTTGGAGACAGGTGCGCGAATCTGGCCCCCGGTGAATCAGATCGCCCAGCAGGATCAGAGAACGGTCTGAGAAATGCTTGTCCACCCACACAAGGAATTGCGGGCAGCCATGTACATCTGGCACAACGATTGATTGTCTTACCCTGACGCTTTCCAAGGTCTTATGCCCGTCCCACCAGCAAGTGATACAGCGTGCTCATCCTGACCGCCTGCCCATTTTCCACCTGCGCCAGAATGCGGCTGCGCGGGCCGTCAGCGACCTCGCTGCTGATCTCCACGTCTCTGTTCATCGGCCCCGGATGCAGCACTACCGCTTCATTGGGTGCAAAGGCCAGCAAGTCCTCGCCCACCTGATACACCCGTGCATAATCTTGCAAGCTGCCCACGTACCCAGCGTCCATCCGCTCTTGCTGGAGCCGCAGCGCCATCACTGCGTCGGCGTTCCTGACGGCTTCGCGGGGGTCAGTGGTCAGCGTGACGCCCTCGGCGGCCAGTTCACGCGGCAGTAGAGTGGCTGGGCCACACAAAATGACCTTCGCGCCCAGCTTGGGCAGCAGTTCGGCGTTGCTGCGGGCCACCCGCGAGTGGCGCACGTCACCGATAATCGCCACCGTTTTTCCTTCCAGCGTGCCGAACTCGCGCCGGATGGTGTAGGCGTCCAGCAGCGCCTGAGTGGGATGCGCCCGCCGTCCGTCGCCCGCGTTGATGACCGGCTTGCCGCTGTAGCGGGCCACCAGATGCGCCGCCCCCGCCGCTTGATGCCGCACCACAAAGGCGTCCACCTTGTAGGCGGTCAGCACCTCGATGGTGTCGCGAATGCTCTCGCCCTTGGTCACGCTGCTCGCGCCCGCTGCGAAGCTCACCACGTCGGCGCTCATCCGCCTCGCCGCCAGTTCAAAGCTGACGCGGGTACGGGTGGAGTTTTCAAAAAAGACGGTGCAGACGGTCAGGCCTTGCAGCGCCGGAACCTTTTTCACGGGCCGGTCAAGCACCTGCATCATGGTGTCGGCGTTGTCCAGCAGCGCGTTGAGCCGCTCGGCGCTCCAGTCTTGAAAGTCCAGCAGGTGTTTGGGTTTACTTGATAAGGCGTTCACTGCTGCGCCGCCTGAACTTCTTCGAGGTCCCACAGTTCTACGCCGTCTGTGCCGTCGGTTTCTTGCAGCTTGACCTTGACCACTTCGCTTTTGGCGGTGGGCAGGTTCTTGCCGACGTAATCGGCCCGAATCGGCAGTTCGCGGTGGCCCCGGTCGACCAGTACGGCCAGCTGAATGCCTTCCGGACGGCCCAGATCGATCAAAGCGTCCAACGCGGCCCTCACGGTGCGCCCGGTGTACAGCACGTCGTCCACCAGAACCACGCGGCGGCGGTCCAGGTCAAATGGCACCTCGGTTTCGCGGATGATCGGCTGCTTGGCAATTTCGCTCAAATCGTCGCGGTAAAGCGTAATGTCCAGCCGTCCCAGCGGCACGTCCACGCCTTCGAGCTGTTGTAATTTGGCTGCGAGGCGGGCGGCAATCGGGATGCCCCGCGTGTGAATGCCGATCAGCGCGAGGTTTTCTGCGCCTTTGTTGCGCTCCAAAATCTCATGGGCAATTCGGGTCAGGGCGCGGCGCATCTCGTCGGCGCTCAGGATAGAAGCTTTCACGCTTTGCCGTCTTCCAAACGGCAAAAAAACGGGCCGTCCATCTCATCATGGCGGCAGGTCAGGGCTGTGTCTAAAGCGGTCATCTTGCTCCTTTTGGGCCTCACAGGGCCGCGTTAAAAGTGCGGAGGGGTTTGGATTGTCCGAACTTGGGGCGCTCGGGCCGCTTTGCAGCATAGCGCAGAAAGAGAAAGGGGTGTCAGGCAGCAGGGGGCTTTTGGGGACTTTGAAAGGTGCGCCACGTCGAGAAGCCGCCGACGAACAGCATCACCGCGATAAAGAAATAAACCCACACCGGCAAATCGTGTCCGGCCACCAGAACGTATAAATAAGCGCCGATAAAGAGCAGGCCGGTGATCAGCATCGGCAGCAGGGTAGAGCGCTTTTGCCGCCAGCGCCGCAGCCACCAAGCGCTTGAGACGGCGAAGAAGGGCATGCTCCCAAAGTACAGCACCCCAAAAATCACTGGATTGACGCCGTAGCGCTCAGCCAGCGCGTTGACGGTCATCAGCAGGGATTCGAGCATGGTTGAGCTTATAACGTGCCGCCTCAGCCCCGCCTCAACCGCCGCATATAAAACCACAGGCTCGTGGTGATCAGCCCCAAGCCGGGTATGCCGTAAGTTGCAGTTTGAGATGACGAGCCGTTTTGCTCAGCGTCGCGTCTGTTGCGTTCCATTTGCTTCAGGAGCTGATCGCTTTTGGCTTTCGCTGCTGCTCTGTCAGCCGTTCGCGCCGCCACATCAACAGCTTCGCCAGCGCACAGCATCAATTTGCCGCCCCCGTCACCGGCCCGCCACAGACCAAAAATATGCTTGCTTTCATTGTCGGCCCGCCACATCACGGTGGTGTCTTGTGGCTGTGGTTGCCCAACAGCCACCGCCTGAAGGCCCGCGCTGCTCAGCCAACTGTTGAGGCTTTGGGTCGCTGCGCCGCCATCTTGATACAGGAACAGAGCGTGATCTTGGCAAGTAATGCCTTGCTCATCGGCCATCTGATCAAAATACCCGCCTTTCCTCAGGCCGTTCATTTCAGCATTGAGTTCAACGTCTAAAGACTGGAGACTGGGCAAAGTGGTGGGCAAGCTCGGTGAGGCATAAGCCCAGCTCAGCGTGAGCAGCAGGGCGACGAACGGTTGACGTAAAGTGAAGCGGGACATGAATGTCACTTTAACCAAGTCGGTGTCAGCACCAAGTCTTTCTCCATTGGGGGCATTGCCCCGCTGTCTTTTCGCTCAACCCGCGCTACCCTGCTGGCCGTGACTGCCCGTCCTCATCCTCTTGCCGCCCGCACCCGCCAAACCCTGCTCAGCGCCGAAGACGTGCGCGTGATGTACGGCGAGCGCGTGATTTTGCGCTCTGTCAGCTTGCAAGTCTCTGGCGGCGAGCGGCTGGCGCTCTTGGGCCGCAACGGCGCGGGCAAAACCACCTTGCTGCGGGTGCTGGCAGGCGAGCGCCGCAGTGACGACGGCTCGGTGTGGCGCTCGGAGGGTCTGCGCCTCTCGGTGCTGGATCAACAGCCGCTGTACCAAGCTGGCGTGACGGTGCAGGAACTGACCGCCGCCGCCAACCCGTACCAAGCCGCCGTCACCGAACTGCGCGAACTTGAGCATGATCTCTCCGACCCCGCCAAGTTGGAGCGCTGGAGCGCCGTGCAGCACCGCTTGGAGGACCTCGACGCCTACGCCTGGTCTGCCCGCGCCGCCCGCACGCTGGCCATGCTCGACCTGACCCGCTTTGATATCAGAGAAGCCGCGACCCTCAGCGGCGGCGAAACCACCCGCCTGAGCTTGGCGCTGTGTCTGCTGACTGAGCCGGACCTCTTGTTGCTTGACGAACCCACCAACCACCTCGATATTCGAATGCGCGAGTGGCTGGAAAATTGGCTGATTTCGTTTGGTGGGGCCGTCATTTTGACCAGCCATGACCGCGAGTTTCTGGACAAAGTGGCGCTGCGCAGCTTGTGGATAGAAGACGGCGAGGCCACGTCTTACCCCGGCGGCTACACCCGCGCCCGTCAGCTCCGGGGCCAGGAACGCCAAGCCAAAAGCAAAGCCGCTCGCCTCAGCCGCCGTGAAGCCGGGAGGTTGGAAGGCAGCGCCGAGCGGCTCGACGTGTGGGGCCGCCGCTCACGCTCGGTCAAAAGCCGCGCCGAGCGCTTGGAGTTGATCGACGCCCCGCAACCCGAACGCGCCCTCAGGATGCGGCTGTTGGCCGGCCAATCGCGGGCCAAGCTGCTGCTGTGGGCCGAGCATGTGGGGCGCAGCTACCAGGGCAATACACCTGTAAAAAACGTGATTCTAGAAAATGTCTCGCTCAAGCTGCGCCAAGGCGACCGGGTGGCCCTGATGGGAGCAAACGGCACCGGCAAAACCACTTTGCTCAAACTGCTGTCCGGCGAACTGCACCCCGATCCGGCCCCGGCAGGCGAAGCGTCGGGTGTACTGAGGCTGGCCGCTGGCGTCACGCTAGCGAGCTTGGATCAGACCTGGCATGGCCTGAGTCCAGACCAGCCGCTTCACGCTCAATTTGAAGAGCGCTTCGGCAACCGGGCGGGGGCGCTGCTGGGCCGCGCCGGATTTTCCAGTTTGGACTGGCCCAAAACACCCCACGAGTTGTCAGGCGGTGAGCGGGCGCGGGCGGGCCTGGCCCTCGTCAGCGCTCTCAGGGCCGATCTGCTGCTGCTCGACGAACCCACCAACCACCTCGACGTGGAGGCCTTGGAAGCGCTGGAAGCCGCTGTTCACGCTTACGGCGGCGCAGTCGTGATCGTCACGCATGACCGCCGCTTTGCCCGCGAAGTCAGCAACCGGCTGTGGCTGATTGAAGACGGCCACCTCAAGGAAGTGGAAGGCTGGGGCAGCCGCGTCACGCTTGACCCGGCCAGGAGTCTGGAAGGCGACCCGCCGCCGCCGCCCCCGCCGCCGAGCGCCCGCGAACGGATGGGCCAAACCGAAGCGCGGCTCAGGGTGATTGATCAAGAACTCAATGCGTCCACGCACGCGCCGCTGACCCAGCGAGAAGAAGGAAGGCTGCGCTCCGAGCGCCACCGCCTGCGCTTGGCGTTGCTTGACCTTTACGCCGAGGTTTACGCCGCGCCGCAGTTTGATATTGAAGTGCGCGAAAAGCACTTGAGGGTGCGTGGCCAGCACCTCGAGCAAGGTGGCATGTTCTGGGCCGGCTGCGACGAAATGTGTGGGCATTTCGCTTGGGACGGCTCGACCTTGCGCCTCATGGGCTTGGCTCCGGCGTGGTACGCCGCCGACTTGCTGGGCGGGACGCTGCGTATTTTGTTTGAACATTGGCAGGTGGGGCGCGTGCAGCTCGGCGAAGGCGGGAGGGTGCTGAGTCGGCGCAAATACTTTGAGTTGATCGGAATGGTCAAAAGCTAAAACTGCTTTCCTGCTTTTTCTATGAGCCGCACACCCCAACCTAAAAAAGCCCACCCCGAAAGGTGAGCTGTCGTTTAAAAAAATTAAAAAAGTAAGGTTTACTGCGCGGCGTTCGCGGCGTTGGCGCGGTTGATCGCCTTGGCGAGGCGGCTCTTTTTGCGAGCAGCCGTATTTTTGTGCATGGTGCTGCCCTTGGCGGCTCTATCGAGCAGGCTCTCGGCCTTGCGCTGTAATTCCTGCGCGTCGGCGGCGCTGGTGGTCGCAGCTACGACGGCTTTCTTGGTAAAAGTCTTGATGGTGCTCTTGCGGCTGCGGTTGATCATGCGGCGCTTGAGGCTCTGGCGGTGGCGCTTCTGGGCGGACTTGTGACGTAAAGCCATGTTGATTCTCTCTTTCTCCGCGTATACGGAGCGGTTCCGGTGCTGCTCTTTCGGAACACGGGGCGTCGGGGGCAGTGTCCCTGCCTGGCCCGCGCACATGCCTAAGCGCAAACGCTCAAGAATGGACAGCCTCTTCAATTTAAGGAAAAGGCAACTTTGAAAGTTTACACGTCTTGCTTAAAGCTTGCAAGTTTTAGGATGGGAAGATGTTCGGTTCCCGTAAGTCTTACCGCTCAGACTCAGGCGATTCACCCGCCGAGAAGCCGCCCGCCCGCCCCAAGACGCCGGAAGAGCAGCAGGCCGCTTTGATGGAATATGCCCTGCGTGCTTTGTCGGCCCGTGCGCTGAGCGCTGCCGAGCTGCGCGGCAAACTCGCCAAGCGCAGCGAAGACGAAGACCAGATTGAGGCCGTGCTGGAGCGCCTTATTGAGCTGCGCTACTTGGACGACTCGCAGGTGGCCCGCATCGAAGGCCAGCGGCGCGGCGTGGGCGCTTACCGGGTGCGGGCACGCCTCAAGCAGCGCGGCGTGGACGAAGAACTGATTGCCGAGACTTTGCAAGCCCGCGACCCCGAAGAAGAAGTCGAGCAGGCCCGCGCCCTGCTGGAGCGCCGTCTGAGCAGTATCCGGCGCGGTAACAACCCCAAAGCTAAAGCCTACGGCCTGCTGGCGCGGCGCGGCTACGGTGGCGAGGTGATTCGGCGGGCACTGGAGGGGCTCGACTGGACTGCGGACGCCGGTGACGAAAGCTGGCTGGGCGAAGAGGACGAAGGGAACTAGACGGAGTGGGCTGGGCGGAGCGAACTGGGCGCAGCCGCGCTTGACACCCTCCCAGCACGCCGCTAGACTGGCTTCCGCACGAAAACTGCTTGGCGGTGAGTAAGCGCGTGGTTCGGGGCGTAGCGCAGCCTGGTAGCGCACGTCGTTCGGGACGACGGGGTCGGAGGTTCGAATCCTCTCGCCCCGACCACATGAAAAGCCTTCCCGACACTGCCCTTGCGGCACTGGGAAGGCTTTTTTCGTGTGGCCCGCCGCGCCGTTTTGTAGGATTGTTCTCTGGAGTGTTTATGCGTGTATTTGCCATCGCTGATCTGCACCTTGCCTTCGTGACGCCCAAGCCGATGACGGTCTTCGGTGCGCAGTGGGCCGGGCATCCGCAGGCCATTTTCGAGCAGTGGCGTAGGGAAGTACGCGCAGACGACCTGGTGCTGCTGCCCGGCGATTTGTCGTGGGCCATGCGCCTGCCCGACGCCGTCACCGACCTCGCTCCGGTGGCTGAGTTGCCCGGCACCAAAGTGCTGCTGCGCGGCAACCACGATTACTGGTGGCCCACCATCAGCCGCCTGCGCTCGGCGCTGCCCACCGGCATGTTCGCGGTGCAAAACGACGCCCTGAGGTTCGGTGAGGTGGGTCAGGGCAACATCGTGGTGTGCGGCACACGCGGCTGGATCACTCCCGCCTCGGAAGCGTTCGGCCCCGACGACACCAAGATTTATGCCCGCGAAGCGGAGCGGTTGCGCCTCTCGCTAGAAGCGGCCCGCAAACTCGCCGACGACACCACCCAGACGCTGCTGATGCTGCACTACCCGCCGACCGGCCCGCAGTTTGCCGCCACCGCCTTCACCGAGCTGATCGATGAATACCGCCCCGATCAGGTGCTGTACGGCCACTTGCACGGCCTGCCTTTGGACCGCAGTTTGCAAAGCTGGAAAGGCATTCCCACGCACTTGGTGGCCGCAGACGTGCTGCGGTTTAAGCCCAAGCTGATTGTCGGGTAAGGGTTACAGCCCCCGTTTCGCCAACCAGATCATGTGCCTTGCTCCCTTGCCGGGACGGGCGCGGGCGACTTTTTCTTCCACCGCGTAGCCCGCTTCGCGCAGCCTGCGGGTAAAGCGGGTGTTTTTTTCGGCAGACCAGATCGCCAGCACACCGCCGGCTCTCAGGGCCGTTTTGGTCGCCGCCAGTCCTCTGAGTGAATAGAGCTGCTCGTTTTCCGGGTGGGTCATGGCGTCGGGGCCGTTGTCCACGTCCAGCAAAATGGCGTCGTAGGCGTCCCGGCTGCTGCGAATCAGTGCGCCCACGTCACCGACATGCACCCGGCTGCGCGAATCGGCCAGCGGGTTTCCGGCGCACTCACCCAGCGGCCCACGGTTCCACTCGATGACGCCCGGCACCAGTTCGGCCACCGTCACCGCCGCTGCCGGGCCGAGCGTGGTCAGCGCCGCCGCCAGGGTAAAGCCCATGCCCAGCCCGCCGATCAACACGCTGGCGTCCGCTCCGCGCAGATGTTGGCAGCCCCACTCGGCCAGCAGGTCTTCGGAAAAGTGCATCCGGCTGTTCATCAGCTCGCTGACGTAGCCGGAAATCTGGATCGAGAATTCGTCGCCGCGCCGAGACAAAATCAGGCTCTCGTCGCTGCCGGGAATGGGGGCGCGGCCGATTTGGAGAAAGGGGGTCATTCTTAAGGCTCTATCGGCCCAGTGGACATCGGATAGCTGCCGATAATCTTGGCGAAGCTGGCCTTGCGCAGCACGCTGCCGAGCGCCGCTGAAATCTCGGGGTCGCCCGCGTCGCCTTCAAAGTCCACGTGAATCAGGTAGCTCCAGGCCCGGTCTTTGCGGGGGCGAGAAACAATACTGGACATGTTCAGGCCGCGCAACTGGTTGAGGGTTTCCATCAGTGAGCCGGGGGTGTGGCGCACCGCGAAGACGATGCTGGTCTTGTACGGCCCCTCACTCGGCAGCGCTTCGCGGTGAGACAGCACCAGAAAGCGGGTGAAGTTAAACGGCTCGTCCTCGATGCCGCTTTGCAGCACTTCTAAGCCGTAGAGTTTGGCGGCCCGCTTGGAAGCGATCACGCCCTCGTCGCGTGCGCCGCGTCCGGCCAGGTCTTTGGCACTGCCCGCCGTGTCGTAGGCGGCCACCGGCGTCAGGTGGTGCTTTTTCATGAACTCGGTGCATTGGTCGAGGGCCGGTTGCTGCGAGTAGACCCGTTTGATGTCAGTCAGCAATACGCCGGGCAAGGCCATCATGGCGTGTGAAACCCGCACCACCACTTCCTTGGTGACGTGCAAATCCGTTTCGGCCAGCAGGTCGATGGATTGCAAAATAGAGCCCATCAAGCTGTTTTCAACCGGCAACACCGCCAGGTCAGCCTGGCCGCTGGTGACCGCTTCCAGCACTTCATGAAAGGTGGCGTAGCCGTGAACGGCAGCATTCTCGGCGCTGTTTAGCGCGGCAATTTCGCTGTATGAGCCGGGATTGCCCTGATACGCCACTTTGACGGCGGTCTCCGGGTGGGGCAGGGCGTCTTCGGGAAGGCTCATGGTCATGGATGAAGCCTAGCGCAAGGTGGGCGGCTGGGGGCGGCTGCGCTAGGCTCAGGCTATGCCTGTTTCCCCTCTGCTTGAGCTGGACGCCACCGATCTGATCGCCGCCGTTGCCGCCAACACCGCCAGCGCCGAGGAAGTCACGCAGCTGTATTTGAGCCGCATTGAAGCGCTCAATCCGCAGCTGCACGCGGTCATTGCTGTTAACCCGCAGGCGCTGAGCGACGCCGCCGCGCTGGATCAACTCAGTGCCGAGCAGCGCGGCAAGCTGCACGGCCTGCCGATCCTGATCAAAGACAACATCGACGTGGCGGGCCTCCCGACCACGGCGGGCAGCGCTCTGATGAAGGACAACGTTGCGGCCACGGACGCGCCCTTGGTCGCCAAGTTGCGGGCGGCGGGCGCGGTGATTTTGGGCAAAGCCAACCTGACCGAGTGGGCCAACTTCATGACGGTGGAGATGCCCAACGGCTACTCGTCGCGCGGCGGGCAAACCATGAACCCCTGGAAGGCCGGGGCCGATACCGGCGGCAGCAGCTCCGGCAGCGGCGCGGCAGTGGCGGCAAGGCTCACGCCCGCCGCCATCGGCACCGAAACCAGCGGCAGCATTTTGTCTCCGGCCCACCAAAACGGCGTGATCGGGCACAAGCCGACGGTGGGGCTGATTTCGCGCAGCGGCATCGTGCCGATTTCGCCTTCGCAGGACACGGCGGGGCCGATGACCCGCACCGCCCGCGACGCGGCCCTGATTGCCAGCGTGCTGGCCGAGCCGGACGCAGAGCCTCAGGTTTTCGAGCTTCAACCCGGCGCTCTCAAGGGCGCAAAAATTGGCGTGATGCGCGGCGGTTTTTGGAAGGGCCTCAAGCCCGAGCAACTGGAACGGCTTAACAACGCGCTGGAAGTGCTGAAGGCGGGCGGCGCGGTGCTCCATGACGTTGACCTGCCCACCGAAAGCGAACTCAGAGCGGCGGGTTTTGAAGCGCTGCTTTATGAATTCAAGCCTGCGCTCAACCGCTACCTGGCTGGGGTGACTTCTGGGCCGAGCAGCCTAGCGGCGGTGATCGAAGCCTCCGACGCGGATCCAAAGACCTTGCAGCGCTACGGCATGGTTCTCTTGCAAGCGGCGCAGTCGACCAAAGGCGACCTCTCCGAGCGGGCTTACAAGCAGGCGCGGGCCAAGGATCTGGACTTGGCCGGCGAGCGGGGACTGTTTCCCCTCTTTGCCGAATACGACGCGCTGATTTTCCCGTATTACAGCGGGTACTCGGTGGCGGCCAAAGTGGGCCTGCCCAGCGTCAACGTGCCGATCGGCCTCGCAGCTGGCCTGCCCACCGGCCTGCAACTGTGCGGCCCCGCGTGGAGCGACGCCCGCTTGCTGAGCCTCGCCGCCGACTTACACGAGCGGCTGGGCGGGTTCGTGGCCGCGCCGGAAGCGGCTGAATCTACTGAGGGGTCTACTGCCGGATAAGGTTTGCTGGAAAGCTAAAGGCTTTTGTGTACTCACCGGGCCGGGGCAGCGGGTATTGTGTTGGCTATGACGCTGACCCTTCTGGTGGCCACGCCGCAACTGCGCGGCAGCGTGTTTGAGCGCGGCGTTTTGCTGATGCTGGACGAACAAAACGGAGCGCTGGGCGTCATGCTCAATCAACCCAGCGGCGTACGCATTGGCGAGTTGCTGCCGGAGGCTGGGCCGTCCGCCGCCTTCCTCCCGGCTTACAACGGCGGCCCGGTGGAGCGCTCGGCGGGCTGGTGCCTTTATACCGAGGCGACGGGGCAACTCCAAGAACATCAGCTGGCGGACGGGCTATGGCTCTCGCGTGACCGCGACGTGCTGGCCGAGCTGCTTTCGGGCGATCAGGCGTTTTACCTGCTGCTCGGCTACGCGGGATGGGCACCCGGCCAACTCAAGCGTGAGGAGCAAGAAGGCAGTTGGCTGTGGGGTGAAGTCAGCGCTGAAGATTTGGCCGAACTGCTGTGGCGCACTTCCGACGAAGCCAAATGGGACGCCGCGCTGAAACTTCTCGGTACGCCGCCGGAAAACGTGGTGGGTGGAGCGCAGGCTTAGCGGGAGTGATCAGAAAGGAGTGGCCAACTCGCAGCGCACTCCAGTGCCCACGACCACTTTGGGCGCAAGATTGAGCGGCACTAAGAGCAGCAAAAGGAGAGCAGATGACGTTAGAACAAATCAAACTGGGCACGCAGGGGCTGGTGGTCAGCCGTTTGGGCCTCGGCTGCATGGGCATGAGTCAGTCGTACGGCACGGCGGCTTCGGGGAGCGCCGACGAGGCGGAGAGCCTGCGGGTCTTTGGAGTGGCGCTGGACGCGGGCCTGACCTTCTTTGACACCGCCGACATGTACGGCGTCGGCAAAAACGAAGAACTGGTGGGCCGGGCGCTCGGCAAAGTCAGAGACCGGGTCATCATCGCCACCAAGTTTGCCCTGATGCGCGGCCCTAACGGCGAAATGCTGGGCATCAACGGACGGCCCGAGTATGTTCATTCGGCAGTGGACGCCAGCCTCAAGCGTCTGGGCATGGATTACATCGATTTGTACTACCAGCACCGGGTCGACCCCAACGTGCCGATTGAAGAGACGGTGGGCGCGATGGCCGAACTGGTGCAGGCGGGCAAGGTGCGTTACTTGGGCTTGTCTGAGGCCACCCCCGAGCAGATTCGCCGCGCCCACAAGGTTCACCCGATCACCGCCCTGCAATCTGAGTACAGCTTGTGGAACCGCCAACCGGAAGAAGAAATTTTGCCCACCGTAACTAAACTGGGCATCGGCTTCGTGCCGTACAGCCCGCTGGGACGCGGCTTCCTGACCGGCGAGCTCAAATCGCCGGACGATTTTGCCCCCAACGACTTTCGCCGCAACAACCCACGTTTTCAGGGCGAGAACTTCCAGAAAAATCTCAAGTTGGTTCAAGCGGTCGAACGGATGGCCAAAGAAAAAGGCGTCAGCACCGCGCAACTGGCTCTGGCATGGGTGCTGGCACAGGGCCACGACCTCGCCCCGATTCCCGGCACCAAGCGGGTCAAGTACCTTGAAGATAACCTCGCTGCCCTGAAAGTGGAACTGAGTGCGGGTGAGTTGCAGCGTCTCGCAGAGATCGCGCCGGTGGGTGTGGCGGCGGGAGCGCGGTACTGAGAGGCGGTGGGAGGGGTGTAGAAACAGCAACTCTAAACTGACCCTTGAATTTTTCATCAAGGGGTCGAGTGCTGGGTTGCTGTTTTTTAACCTTCCCGCTTGAGAGGGGAAGTGAAAGGAGAGCGCCTCTCTCGCAAGACTTTGAAGACGTTTTTCACGTCCGGCGTACTCCTGCTGCCCGCCGCTCCGAACTGACGCCAAATGAGAGGATCGTCAGGCATTCGCCAGGCCGGGGCGGGGTATGCTGGAGGACGCTTATGGACGACTCCCAACATGCGACAGTGATGTACGGCGGCAACGCGGCTTTTGTGGAAGCGCTGTACGAGGCTTACCTCACCGACCCGGCCAGCGTGGATAGCGACTGGCGCAGTTATTTTGACGATGTGCGCGGCGGGATACGTGAAACCGCCCACACCGAAATTCAGCAGCGTTTCTATGACTTGGGCCGCAACCGCTTGAGGGCGGGCGCGGCACCCACCGAAAGTGGCGGCGAGAATCTCAGCGCAGCCCAGCAAGCGGCGGGCGCACTGATCAGCGCTTACCGCGTCTACGGCCACATCAGCGCTTCCAAAAACCCGCTGACCATTCGTCCGCCCGCCGTCGTGCCGGAACTGACGCCGGAGTACTACAACCTCAGCGCCCAAGATTTGATGACGCCGGTCAAGGAAGGCCACTTCAGCGGCAGCTTGCAGGGCGTCATCGATCAGCTTGAGCAAAGTTACTGCGGCCCGATTGGCTTTGAGTTTTCCTACCTGCCTTCCGCCGAGCGTGAGTGGTTCCAGCAGCGCATCGAAGCTTCCAAAGGGCGGGGCAGTTACACCACCGAGCAAAAAAAGCGCATTTACGACAAGCTCAACGCTGCCGAGGGCTTAGAAAAATACCTGCATCAGCGCTATGTGGGCCAAAAGCGGTTCTCGTTGGAAGGCGGCGAAGCTTTTATTCCGCTGATGGACGCCCTGATTCAGGGCAGCGGCCTCGTCGGCATCAAAGAAACGGTTATCGGCATGGCCCACCGTGGCCGCCTCAACGTCTTGGTCAACATTTTCGGCAAAAAACCCGCCGACCTCTTCGATGAATTCGAAGGCAAAAAAGTGCTTTCGGACGACCCCGACGTGGCCGGTGACGTGAAGTACCACATGGGTTTTTCCAGCGACGTGCGAACCAATGGCGGCCCGATGCACCTGGCGCTGGCCTTTAACCCCTCGCACCTCGAAATCGTCTCGCCTGTGGTTCACGGCAGCGTCCGCGCCCGCCAAGATCACCGCGACGACACCGAGCGCAAGCAGGTCTTGCCGATCACCATTCACGGCGACGCGGCGGTGGCCGGGCAAGGCGTGGTCATGGAAACGCTGAACCTCTCTCGCCTGCGCGGGTTTTCCACCGGCGGCGCGGTTCGGATTGTCATCAACAACCAGATCGGTTTCACTATCTCCGACCCGCGCGATACCCGCAGCAGCCGCTACTGCACCGACATCGCCAAAATCGCCAACGCGCCGGTGATGCACGTCAACGGCGACGACCCCGAAGCGGTGGTGTACGCCGGCGAGCTGGCACTGGCTTACCGTCAGGAGTTCGGCAAAGACGTGTTCGTCGATTTGATCTGCTTTCGGCGGCACGGCCACAACGAAGGCGATGATCCGACCATGACCCAGCCGATCATGTACCGCGAAATCAAGACGCACCCCGGTACCCGCGCCCTGTACGCTAAAGTCTTGGAAAAAGAAGGCGTGCTCAGAGCGGGCGAGGAAGCCGACATGATCACCAACTTCCGCGACAAGCTCGACGCGGGCGCGTCGGTGGTCACCGAAGTCGCCAACGAGGAGCAGAGCAAGCTGGCGATCAATTGGGGCCGCCACCTCGGCACCCACTGGACGGACGACGCCGAAACGCAGGTCAGCGCCGAGCGGATTGCCAAGTTGGGCGAGTCGCTGAGCAGCGTGCCGGAGGGCTTCATACCTCACCGCGCGGTGGAGCGCGTGCTCAAAAACCGCCGTGAGATGAGCCTCGGTGAGCAGCCGGTGGACTGGGGCATGGGCGAAACTCTGGCCTACGCCACCCTCTTGGAAGATGGCTTCGACATCCGGCTAGACGGCCAGGACGCCGGGCGCGGCACTTTCGTGCACCGCCACGCCGTGCTGCACGACCAATCGGCCACCGACACCCAAAACGAAGAGTACATGCCGCTGGCGCATTTGCCCGGCACCACTTGCCGCATTGAAGTCATCGATTCCACGTTGTCAGA
Source organism: Deinococcus detaillensis (assembly GCF_007280555.1). Lineage (NCBI taxonomy): Bacteria > Thermotogati > Deinococcota > Deinococci > Deinococcales > Deinococcaceae > Deinococcus > Deinococcus detaillensis. Next base: position 349,068 of record NZ_VKDB01000001.1, read on the forward strand.
AGAAGCGGTGCTGGCTTTCGAATACGGCTACTCGACCAGCGCTCCCGAAAGCCTGGTGATCTGGGAAGCCCAGTTCGGCGACTTTGCCAACGGCGCACAAGCGGTCATCGACCAGTTTGTCAGCGCGGGCGAAAGCAAATGGCAGCGGCTCTCGGCCCTGACCCTGCTGTTGCCGCACGGCTACGAAGGCCAAGGCCCTGAACACAGCTCGGCCCGCTTGGAGCGCTACCTCCAGCTCTGTGCCCAGAAGAACATGCAAGTGGTGGTGCCCAGCAGTGCTTCGCAGATTTTCCACTTGCTGCGCCGCCAGATGATCCGGGCTTACCGCAAGCCGCTGATTATCATGTCGCCCAAGAGTTTGCTGCGCAACAAAGCCGCCATGTCGCCGCTTTCGGACTTCACCGACGGCAAGTTCTATGAAGTCATCGGGGACACCAGCAAGCCCGCCGCCCGCCGGGTGGTCATCAGCAGCGGCAAGCTGCACTGGGAGCTGACCGAAACCCGTCAGAAGGCCGAGGACGATGGTCAGCCGCTTGACGTGGCGCTTATCCGACTCGAGCAGCTCTACCCCTTCCCCGGCAAGCTGCTGGCGCAAGAACTTGAGAAATACCCCGGCGCGGACGTGATCTGGGCGCAGGAAGAACCACAAAATCAGGGCGCGTGGCTGATGCTCCGTGACGACTTGGACGCCGCCCTGCAACCCGGCCAGACTCTGACCTACGCCGGACGCTCCCGCAGCGCCAGTACGGCGGTGGGGTACAAGCAGATGCACGACAAGCAGCAGGCCCAACTGATTCGGGACGCCCTCGGCGCTCAGGTCGAAGTCGAGCAGAGCCGTCCCAAAAAAGAAGCCACGCCGCAGTCGTAAGGCTTACGCCGCCGCTCAGTCTCCACCCTACGAATGCGGGGGCTGAGCGCTGGTTTGCTGACGTATCATGGCTTCACGCCGCCTTCAGAACCCGCCCCGACTTACCCAAGGAGTTTTCATGCCCGAGATCAAAGTTCCCGTTTTTTCCGAATCCGTCAGCGAGGGCACCCTGCTTTCGTGGAGCAAAAAGCCCGGCGACGCGGTGACGCGCGGCGATATTCTGGCCGAAATCGAGACCGACAAAGTGGTGCTGGAAGTCACTGCCCTGCAAGATGGCGTGCTGGAGAGTATTGCCAAGCAAGAAGGCGACACCGTGCTGAGTGAGGAAGTCTTGGGCGTGCTGGGCGAAGCCGGATCGGCCCCTGCGCCCGCCGCTGACCCTGAGTCCGGCCCGATTGCCGGTGAAACGAGCGCGGGCGGCACCGCCAGCCAGCCCGATAGCCAACCGAGTGGGCAAGCGGCTGGAACGCTCGGCGGCACCGGCACTTTGCCGCCCGCTGCCCGCAAAATCGTCGCGGAGAACAATCTGGACGCCGCGCAGATTCAGGGCACTGGTCCCAAGGGCAACATCACCAAGCAGGACGCCGCGCTAGCCTCGCAGGGCGGCGGCACCGACCAAGGCCCGCAGTCTGCGGCTGAACCCGCTTCGGCACGGGCCAGCGAAGCCAAAGCGCCCGCTGCTTCCGCTCCTGTTCCCAGCGGCCCCCGCGCCGAGCAGCGCGTTCCGATGACCCGCATTCGCCAGCGCATCGCCGAGCGCCTCAAGGAAGTCCAGAACACCGCCGCCATCCTGACCACCTTCAATGAAGTCAACATGCAGCCGAGCATGGATCTGCGTAAAAAGTACCAGGATCAGTTCGTGGCCAAGCACGGCGTCAAACTCGGCTTTATGAGCCTGTTTGTGCGGGCGGCCACCGAAGCGCTGAGGGCCTTCCCTAACGTCAACGCCAGCATCGATGGCAAAGACATCATCTATCACGGCTTTTACGATCTGGGTATCGCGGTGGCTTCCGAGCGCGGCCTGGTCGTGCCGATCTTGCGCGACACCGACGCCATGAACCTCGCCGACATCGAAAAAGCCATCGCCGCCTTTGCGGCCAAAGCCAAAGCCGGCAAGCTGACGATGGACGACATGTCAGGCGGAACGTTTAGCATCACCAACGGTGGCACCTTCGGCAGCATGATGAGTACCCCGATCATCAACCAGCCTCAGAGCGCCATTTTGGGAATGCACAACATTATCGAGCGCCCGATTGCCCAAAATGGTCAAGTGGTGATTGCCCCGATGATGTATCTGGCCCTCAGCTACGATCACCGAATTATTGACGGCAAAGAAGCGGTGCAGTTCTTGGTGATGATCAAGAACTTGCTGGAAGACCCGGCCCGAATGCTGCTGGATTTGTAAATCTTAGATTGATTTGGGCCGCCAACTGTTTGGAAGGGGTTGGCGGCTTTTTTGTGGCGCAGAGTTGTTAAGCTGCCTGCATGAACGCTCTGCATCTGATGGACGCTGCCGGACAGTTGCCCACTGCACTTCGAGACGGGCTATTGGAGGTCATGACGGCTGAGTTGATCCGTTTGGCGGCGCTGCTCTCGCTGGAAGGTGTGGACGTGGCGCTGTTCGTCGATCCCGCGTGGTGCATTCCTGAACTCGGCTTGGGTGGTTACGCGCCGACCGGGTATCGCCTGCAGCTCACTATCGATCCTGAGAACTCCCACTTTATCGCCTCCTGGCGGCGCGAGCTGCCCGTAGCACTGGCGCATGAGCTTCATCACTTGCGGCGTTGGCGTGGCCCTGGCTATGGTCAAACCCTGCGTGAAGCGCTCGCCAGCGAAGGCTTGGCCCAACACTTTGAAGCGGCCCAGCGCGGCGAATTGCCGATCTACGCCCAGCCCAGCGGCGACTTGGCGGCGCTCTGGGAGCGGGCCAGGCCACTGCTAGACGCGCCGACTTACAATCACAATGCTTGGTTTTACGGCTCCGAAGCTGAGCAGTTGCCGCGCTGGGCAGGCTATCAACTGGGTTACGAGCAAGTCAAACGAGGCCTAGAACGGCTGGGCGGCGACGCGGTAAGCCACGCCGAGACACCCGCAGCCGTGCTGATTGACGACCGCTGAGCTAAGCCATCTGACTCAGGTTGCCGCCCGCCGCCGCGCTTTATCCTTCCTGCATGACTGCACCGCCCTTTGATCTCGCCCCACTTTTGGCCCGCTACGGTTCGGCACATGCCCAAATCAGCGTCTTGCAACACGTCGGCGATCTGGTGCTGAAAGTCGAAACGGTGGGCCAACGCTACAGCTTGCGCGTCTTCACGGCTGGCAGTGATGAGACACGGTTAAAACTGGAATTGGCGTGGCTGAGCGCTTTGGCCTGCGATACGGAGCTGAATATTCCCCTGCCGCTGTCCAATCTGGATGGCTGCCTGATCACGCACTGGACACCGCCCCACGAAACAGAAGCGCGGGCCTGCGTGCTGTCAAACTGGATTGAAGGCGAGCGGGCCAGCCGTCAGATGGGAATACCGTCGGCAAAGCAGCTCGGCCACCTCACAGCGCAGCTCCACCAACACGCCCGGCACTATCCCAAACTGTGGCAACACTATACGGGCCAACGCTGGGACGCCGAGCGCTTTTATGGCCCCAATTCGTGGTGGTCGCGGCAAGCCCCACGCGATCTGGGGGAACACCACCAGACGCTCATACCTGCCGTCAGTGCTTTGAAAGCGGCTTTAGCGCGGTTGGGTGAGAAGCCCGAACACTTCGGCCTGATTCACGCCGACTTGCATTTCGGCAACCTGATCAGCGGCCCGCTCGGGCTGGGCGTGATTGATTTCGCCGAAGCTGCGCCGGGTTATTTCGCCTTTGACTTGGCGCTCACGGCAGGCGAACTGATGGATTATCCCGAAGGTGAGCAGTACGTCGAGAGCTTTTATGCCGCTTACCAGCAGGCCGCCGCCCCATACACCGGGGCGCTGAACGAAGTGAAGGTCTTCAAGGTGGCGACGGGCCTGGCGTTTCTGGCCTGGGTGTACGGATTGCCCGAAGGCCCGAAGCGGCAAGATAAATTGCGCTGGGTGCCTAACCTGATCTCCAAATTGCGAGATTTTGGGAACTCCTAACCCCCTCTCCCCGTATCTCTACCCGTGAACCAACCTCGCCTGACCGTTCGCCGCTCCCTCTCCCCGCTGGGCCGCCTCCGCGCCGTGTGGCGAGACGCGCTGGCGCTGCTGCTCTCGCTGAGCGATCAGCGAACCGGCGGCCAAGCCAAGCTGATTGCGGCGCTGGCCCTGCTCTATGCCATCAGCCCGATTGACCTGATTCCCGACGGTATTCCGGTGCTGGGCATCACCGATGACCTGCTGATCGTTCCGGCGGTGCTGGCCTTCGCTGCACGTAACTTGCCCGCGCCAGTGCTGTATCAGGCCAGAGGCAAAGTGGACCGGCTGCCGCGTATCTGGCCTTACGTCCTCGGCGCTGTGCTGGGAGTGGTAGCACTGTTCTACGGCTTAGCGTGGGCGCTGGCTAGAAACTAGCTCACGGCCGGCCGATTGTTGATCTTGAGATCCGAGAAAAAGAGCAATAAAAAATCCGCCTTCGCGGGCGGCTGCTTTCGTTTGATTGATAGGAAAACTATAGCGCGGTATGCGCTGGAAGTCAACTTCATGTCTTTGTATTTCATGTTACATTCAATCGACTTAAAATTCGGTGTCTCAGACGCACTTTCCGCCCCTTTGCTCTCTTCGTAGGCTGTCAGATTCAGGCAGTTTATACAAGAACTCAAGCAATCAAATACTTGTCAGGAACTGCTTCAGCTCAGCGTCGCTCTGTCTCACTTTGAACTTGTTGCCTCTGTCCGGTTAAGAACCCACCGCTTCCCACTCCCAGTGCTACCCTGCGTTTCATGACTGGTCAGCAAAATGTGAGCTGGAACGCCGTTGTTCTTGGCGGAGGCGACCCCGGCGACGCTTTTGCCGCCGCGCACGAAGTGGACGTCAAACCCCTCATTGAAGTCGCGGGCCGCCCGATGGGGGAGTGGGTTTTGCGGGCGCTGCACGAATCGGGCCGGGTCGCCCGCATCGCTTACGTGGGGCCGCTGGCGGGCGAGATGGCCGAGCTGGTCGATGTGCGCGTGACCGACAGAGGCACCTTGATCGCCAACTTGGAAGCGGGCGTGGCCGCCCTGCGCGAACCTGGCAACGCCCCGCAGCGCCGCGTGTTGGTGGTCACGGCAGACATTCCCATGCTCACCGGCCAGCAAGTGCGGGACGTACTGGAGAGCGCCCCCGATTCGGGCTTGGTGTATCCGGTGGTTAAGAAGGAAGTCTGCGAGGCCGCGTATCCGGATGTGAAGCGCACCTATGCCCGGCTCAAAGACGGCACTTTTACCGGCGGCAATCTCTTCTTACTCGATCCGGCTCTGATCGGCAAATTTTTGCCGCGCCTTCGGGCGGTGCTTGACGCCCGCAAACAGCCGCTCAAGCTGGCGGGCATCGTCGGCCCCGCTTTTCTTTTCAAGATGCTGCTGGGCCAACTCCGCATTAGCGAACTGGAAGCGCGGGTCAGTCAGATTTTGGGGGTGCAGGCGCGGGCGCTGATTACGCCGCACGCCGCTGTGGGCACTGACGTGGATAAAGAAGGCGACTTGGCGCTGGCTGAAAAACGCCTGGGTGGGGGCAAGGCTTAAGCCAGCGCGGGGTTGTGGGCTTTGGCCCTTGCCAAGCTGCGCCCAATCGGGCAATATGGCAGACATGACCCATATCATCACCAGCCCCTGCATCGGTGTCAAAGACCAAGCCTGCACCGAAGTCTGCCCCGTGGAGTGCATCTACGACGGCGGCGACCAGTACCTGATTCACCCCGACGAGTGCATCGACTGCGGCGCGTGCGTCCCGGCTTGCCCCGTCAGCGCCATTTTCCCCGAAGAAGACGTGCCGGACGGCGAAACCGCCTTCATCGCCAAGAACCACGAGTTTTTCGGGCTGTAAGAAAACCCATCAAAGAAGCGCTCATCCGAGATTTGGGATGGGCGCTTTTTTTGCTCACTCCTCAAAGGTCAATCGGTGCTTTCTGAGCATGTACAAATACAGCTCTTCTACTTTGGTTCTGGCCCAGGGGGTTTTGCGCAAGAACTTGAGGCTGCTGCCCACGCTGGGATTGTCCTGAAAGCAGCGGATACTGACGCGCCGCCCCAGTTCTTCCCAGCCGTAGTAATCCGCGAGCCGCGTGACAATTTGCTCCAGCGTAACGCCGTGGAGGGAATTCGGGTTGGTCATGGGCCTGAGTGTATGACACCTGTCACCCGTGCGGGTTGACACTCGGCACTGCCCGGCGTACAGGAGCGGGCGTAAGCTCTAGGCATGAACGAGCCACTCACCAGCCAGCCCAGCGGGCGTCCACAACACTTTTTCCCCGGCCTTTCAGCGGCGCTGATTTTTCTGGTTTTGGCGGTGGCCTTCACGGTCGATGACAGCTTGGGCGACAGGGCGGGCGGTATTTACCTGCTGATTCCGCTGGCCGCCGTGCTGGGGCAGGCCATCAATTTGATGCTGAGGCTCGGCTATTTGCCCAGAAGCATGTACGGCGCTCTGTTCGGCGTTTGCATTCCCGCCGTCATCGGCCTGAGCATCATCTTTCCGTTCTCTTTGAATCACTTCTGGCTGCCCATACTATTCCTGGGGCTGGCGTTCAAACGGTTGATTCCTACTCGCCGCCTGCGCCGCTGAGGTGATGCCCGGCTAACCCGTTCGCCTCGGCAAAGTGCCGATTTCAGCCTCCGAATCACCTGAAATCACCGAGACAGTGCCGCCAGATTCCAAAATGGCGAACTGCACCTTGCTCGCGTCGGTCACGCCTTGACTGCGAAACTGCTGCTCTAAAGACTGCCTAGACACGCGGGCACGGCGCATGGCGGCTTGCTGATATCGGCCGCGCTCAATCAGCACGACGGGCGGGTTGTCGACCACATCATGCCAAGTCTTGAAACGCGAGGCGAAAAAAGAAATCAGCCACTGCAAGAGCGCCAAAAAGAGCAAAGCTATGGCCCCGCCCATCAAGTTTTGGCCCATGATCGAGCTGGCGACCAGTGACCCCGCCGTGACATTGATCAAGAAGTCAAACGAAGTAAACGAAGCGAAAGTACGCGAACCGAAAAAGCGTGCAATGAACAGCACCAGCGCGAACAGGAGCAACACCGAAAGCGCCACCCGGACTACGAATTCCACTGACCACCCACCCTGCGGCGTCAGTAGACTTTGCAGGACTGAACGTAAAATGTCCATGCCTCACCTTAGTGCGGGGCATAGACATCTGGCGTGTTACTTCTGTGTTGTGGAGGAGCCTCACGCTTCGGCGGCCACCAGTCCCAGCAGGCCATCCAAGCTCAGCGCCAACAAGGCCGCCAAGAGTGCTCCTATTACCACCAAGCCGGTGTTTTGCTGCGACAACCCTTCAATAATCGGGGTGCCCAGCCCGCTCGCACCCAGCGCCGCACCGATGGTGGCGGTGCCGACGTTGTAGACGGTGGATGTCCGCACGCCCGCCAGCAAAATCGGCAAGCTTAGCGGGAGTTCGACCCGCATCAGACGCTGAGTGTCGGTCATGCCCATGCCGCGTGCGGCGTCCAGCGTCGGTTTGTCCACGGCCAGCAGGCCGGCAATGGCGTTGGACACCACTGGGACGAGGCCGTAGAGCAGCAGGCCCAGCAAAGTTGGCTTGATCCCGAAGCCCAGCGCCGGAACCGCCAGCGCTAAGATCGCCAGCGTCGGCACGGTTTGGCCCAGGCCGGTCAGCGCTTCGGCCAGCCGCATCAGCGAGGCGCGGCCCGGACGGGTCACGGCCACCGCCAGCGGCACACCGATCAGCAGCACCACCACTTCGGCGCTCAGCACCAAGCCGAGGTGCCAAAGGGTCAGTTTCCACAGCGGGGTATCGAGTACCGGCACTTGCCCCGCCGACAGCGAGGACACGGCGCGGTTGAGCAGACCCGGAATCAGGCAGACCAGCAGCAAGGCGGGCCAGATGAAAACCGGCCAGATGGAGCGCAGAGGCCGCCGTGATCCGGGGGCAGCCAGCGTCACGCCCGCTCCGAAAGCTGGGCTTGCGGGGCAGTTTGCTCCAGATCGTGAAACGACAGCACGCCGCTGATCTGGCCGTCCTCGCCAGTGACGGCCACCGCTTCGGCCCGCTCGCGCAGCATCACGCTCAGGGCGCTTCGTGCGTCGAGCTGGGCGCTGACCTGCGGCAGGCCGGTGCCGTCGCCTGCGCGGGCCAGTGTTCCGGCCCGCACGCCGGCCAGTTGGCGCAGCAGCGCGTCGTCGCCCAGAAACTGCCGCACGAAGTCGCTGTTGGGGCGGCGCACCAAGTCGTCGGGCGTGCCGAACTGCGCCAGCGACCCGGCATTCAGCAGCGCCACCTTGTCGCCGAGTTTGAGCGCTTCGTCGATGTCGTGCGTCACCATCACGATGGTCTTTTTGAGGTTGTGCTGAATCTCGCGGAAGGCTTCTTGGAGCTTGTCGCGGGCCAGCGGATCGAGCGCTCCGAACGGCTCGTCCATCAGCATCACCGGGGGGTCAGCGGCCAGCGCCCTTGCGACGCCCACCCGCTGCTGCTGCCCGCCCGAAAGTTCGCTGGGGCGCTTGTCGGCAAATTGACCCGGCTCCAGCCCCACCAGCGCCAAGAGTTCTCTCACTTTGGCGGCGGTTTGGCGTTTGGGCTGCCCCAGCAAGTCCGGCACCGTGGCCACGTTCTGGGCGACGCTCAGATGCGGAAAGAGGCCGATTTGCTGAATGACGTAGCCGATGCGGCGGCGCAGCGCTTCGGGCTTAAGACTCATGGCGTCTTGGCCTTCCAACAAGATTTTGCCCGCTGTCGGCTCGATCAGTCGGTTGATCATCCGCAGCGTGGTGGTTTTGCCGCAGCCCGACGGCCCCAGCAGCGCCGTAATCTCGCCGCTCGGAAAGACCATGCTGAGGTCTTTGACGGCGTAAAAGGGCTGGCCGGTCAGGGGGTCGTCGTAGCGCTTTTCCAGATGTTGCAGTTCAATCATGGTTCTCCATGCGGGCGGGCGTGAGGGGTGAAGCGGACACGCCTGTGTGTATCTCCTTCACGCTCGCCCCAGCCGCTGACCCAAAAACGTTTCCAGCCCGCGCAGGCCAGTGTCCAGCACGATGGCCAGCAGGGCGGCGGGCAGTGCGCCGAGCAAGATGAGATCGGCGGCTCCACTTTGCAGACCGCTGAAAATAAAGTAGCCCAGCCCGCCCGCGCCGATCAGTTGCGCCACGCTCGCCACGCCGACCAGCATCACGGCGGCTTGCCGAATGCCGCTGAGCCACACCGGCAGCGCCAGCGGCAGTTGCACGCGCCAAAAGCGCTGATTGTCGGTCATGCCCATGCCGCGTGCCGCGTCGAGCACCCCCGGCAGCACGCCGCGCAGAGACACCACGCCGTTACGCAGAACCGGCAGCAGTGCGTACAAGGTCATGGCGGTCAGCGCCGGAGCCAGCCCGATGCCGCTGATCCCCAGACTTCTCAGCGCGGGCACGGCGTTGGCCAGTGCCGAGAGCGGGGCGATCAGCAGGCCCAGCAGCGCCAAGCTCGGCACGGTTTGCACGCCGCCCGCCAGTCCCAGCACCACGCCCGATACCCGGACGCTGCGCGAGGCCCAGACGGCCAGCGGAGCGCCGATTAGGGTGGCCAGGCCCAGCGCCACCAAAATCAAATACAGGTGCCGCCCGAGTTCCTGTAAAAAGCGGTTGTGCTGCACGGTGTATTCGGCCACCACCGACCAACTGGCAAAATGTCCTGTGAGCGCCATCACCAGCACGGCGGGCAGCCACAGCCACGCCAGAAGCAGCCCCGCGCCGCCCATCCAGCGCCCCACCAATCTGGCGGCGTACACCGAAATGCCTGCTCCGAGCAGCCACAGCCACAAGCCGCTGCTGGCGCTGGCCCGCGCAAACTCGGCCTGGCCGCTGAGCGCCGCACCCGTGCGCGACCCCAACCACCACGCGCCCACACTCAGCGCGAGGCTGGCCAACAGGGGTACAGCCCTCGGTAAGAATCGGCCTGCCAAGGGCACGGCCAGCGCCAGCACCAGGCCCACGACAATGTCCAGCGCAGGCAAGCGCAGCACCTCGCCCGCCGCCAAACGGTTGGGGCGCAGCAAGACCCACGGCAGCCAGCACGCCGCCAGCATCGGCACGGCTGCCAGCCACAGCGCCGCCATCAGATCGGCTGGCAGCCCAAGAACAGACGAAGGGGCAGGGGAGACGCGCTCTCCCACTGCCCCTGCTGAAGGCCCGGCGTTCAACGGATTAACTCCGTGTAGACGCGGGCAATCAACTTCAGATCGAGTTTCATTACTTGATCAAGTTCTTGGATTTGAGATAAGCGCTGGCCACGTCCTGAGCGCTGCGGCCTTGCAGGGCCACTTCGCCGTTGAGCTTTTGCAAAGTGGGCTGGTCAATGCTGGCAAAAGCTTTGTTGAGGATGTCGGCAATTTGCGGATTGGCCTTGAGGATGTCCGTGCGGATGGTGGGCGCGGGCTGGTAGACCGCCTGAGCGCCCTTGGGATCGGTCAGGGCCACCAGATTCAGGGCGCTGAGGGTGCCGTCGGTGCCGTAGGCCATCGCCGCGTTCACGCCGTTGGTGCCGCTGGACGCCGCTTGCTGGGCCTGGGGCGGGGTGGCTCCGGCCAGCACCAGTTTTTGATCGGCGCTGAGCTTGAAGCCGTAGACGCTCTCAAACATCGGCATGGTGTCGGGGCGGTTAAAGTATTCGGGGCTGCCCGCGATCTTGAAGCTGCCGCCGCCTTTGAGGTAGCGGGCGAGGTCGGCTACGCTCTTCATTTTGTTGTCGGCGGCCAGCTTTTGCGGCACGGCAATCACCCAGGTGTTGTTGACCTTGGCGGGCTTGAGCCAGGTGACGCCGTTTTTGGCGTCCAGCTTCTTGGCGAGGTTGTAGATGGTGCCGGAGTTGCCGGCCTGCTTGGAGCCAATTTTGGCGTCGGGAAACAGGTAGACGGCGTTGCCGGTGTACTCGGGGTATACGTCAATTTCGCCGGCCATGATGGCCTTGCGGTTGACGCCGGTATCGCCCAGCGCGGTTTTGTCGGTGACTTCGAGGCCCGCATTTTTGAGGGTCAGGTAGATGATCTGGCCTAAAATCTGCGCTTCGGGGTCGAGTTTTCCGCCGACCACGATAGGTTTGGCGGCGGCGCTGCTGAGCAGGCCAGAGAGCGAAAGAACCAAAACACTGCCGATCAATTTACGCTGAGAAGCTTGAATCTTCATGGGGAGACCTCCAAATCAGGGACTGCACACTTCAGCTCGTAAAGGAGCAGGACGGCTGACTTTATACAGCCTGCAGCGTGGCCGTTGTGTGACTTATCTTTAAGTTGTGGGCTGTGCCTAGTTTACGGCAAAACCACTTTACTCCCGACTGGAACGCCATGTTGCTCAATTCTGCTTAGCTTCAGCATAAGAATCTCAAAGGAATGCATAAAAGTTAAATGAGTGCGCTCTCTGCTTCATTTCTCCGTTGGACTTTTGTGGCGGCCTCTCCATGCAAAAAGCCGCCGCTTCCTCAACAGGCAAAGCGGCGGCTTAAGTGGGTGGGCGCTCTGGTTAGAGGTTGCCCTTGAGGGTGCTGGCGACTTTGAAGCGCACCTTTTTGCCGGCGGGAATGGTGATCTTCTCGCTGGTGCCGGGGCGCACGCCTTGACGGGCGGCGGTTTTGGCCACGCTGAAGGTGCCGAGGCCGGGTAAACCGACGCTCTTGCCTTCTTTGAGTGCTTCGACCACGACATCGAGCATGACGGCCACGGACTCGCCGGCCTGCTTTTTGTTGAGGCTGGTGCGGTCAGCGACCATATCGATGATCTGGGTCTTGGCAATCTTTTCGCTGGTCTCGGCAGCAGCCTTGACAGGTGCTGGTGGTGCTTTGGCAGCGGGCGCAGGTTTGGCCGCCGCTTTGGTACTTTTAGCCATGGAAGACCTCCAAAAGTGAAGTTTGAGCAGGTTGTCGGCTCGGAACAGACACTAACACACATTTGGGAGTTTGTGAACGTCCCCGAAGCCCTCTAGCAGCGTCTTGAGCGTTCTTGGGCGCTGTTCCTGAGAGGACGAAACGCCGCCAAAATCGGAAAAACAGCGTTCCGGACGGCTTTTTGTGATGAGTGAGTTATGTGAAAAGAGTTAATTTATGTCTGGGCTGAAGTTGTGGCCGTCAAGCGCACCACCCGCACACGGGCGCTCAGGGCGTCGTATGTCCACAGCCGATTGGCCAGGGTGTCCGGTTGCCCGGTCAGCACCTTGAGGGCTTCCATGGCCATCACGCCGCCGATCACGCCTAACAGCGGCCCCATTACCCCGATCTCGTCGCAGGACTCGGCTCCGTCTGGGGTGGGAAAGACTTGGCGCAGCCCAAAAGTGGGGCCAAAGACACTGACCATGCCCTCCAAGCCGCCCGCCGCGCCCCAGACCCACGGCAGCCCGGCGGCGGTGCATAGGTCGTGGACGAGGTAGCGGGTGACGAAATTGTCGCTGGCATCGATGACCAGATCAATGCCGCTCAGGAGTGCCGGGGCATTGTCTTGGCTCAGCGCGGCGCAGCTTTCGACCCTGACATACGGATTGACCTGCTGGGCGCGGGCGGCGGCGAGCTGGGCTTTGCTTTTGCCCACGTCCAGGGTGGTAAAGAGTGTTTGGCGCTGCAAATTGCTCAGCCCCACCGTGTCGCCGTCGGAGATCCGCAACGCGCCCACGCCCGCGCCTGCCAGGTAAGCGATAACGGGGCAGCCCAGCCCGCCCGCGCCGATGACCAGCACATGGGCGGCTTTGAGGTGCTCTTGCTGGCTGGCAAATTCGGGCAGCAGCAGCTGACGTCCGTAGCGCCGCAGTTCGGTGCGGGTCAGTGCATTGGGGGTCGGGGCGCTGGGGGCCGGGTCGCTGCCGTAAACCGGGAGGGGAGAGGGCGGCGCAGTCATGCTGAGTAGTCTGGCGCTTGGCACCGGCGCTTTACTGTGCCGCTTGAACGGTAGGGGTAACTTGAACGGCCCGGCCCGTATGATGATGCGGTGATGAGTGATCAAATCGCCCAAGCCCTTCTCGTTCTCGACGCGCAGCGCGGCGACCACCAAGCGCTAGAAGACGCCGATCCCCGCGCCGCCGACGCCCGCTTGGGGATTTGGCGCAGGGCCGTGACGCAGGCCCGCGCGGGCAGCGTGCTTGTGGTGTTTTTGCAGCGCGACGGAGCAGTGGGCAGCGACCACGAGCCGCTGACACGCGGCTGGACGCTGCACCCCGATTTCCGCGTGGAGGAGCGCGACGTGCTGCTACGGGTGGATAACGACGACGCCTTTGCGGGCAGTCCCTTGATTCTCGAACTCCGCAGCCGGGGTGTGAGCCGCCTGAGCGTGCTGGCGCTACCGGGCAGCGCCGCCGAAGCAGCCACCCAGCAAGGAGCGCAGCAAGCAGGCTTTGCGGTGAGCCGCTGGCCAAAGGAAGGTCAATGATGAGCAGCGAGCTTAGCGATTTCTTGCTTCAATTACTCAATACCCCCAGTCCGACTGGCATGACCGAGCAAGCCGTGAGTTTAATTGAAGCGGAAGTGATGGCGCTCGGCGTAGAAACGTGCCGCAGCCGCAAAGGTGGACTGTCTTGGACGCTGCCTGGTACGGACTCCGGCGCGGGGCATCTGGCCCTCAGCGCTCACGCGGATACCCTCGGCGCGATGGTCAAAGCGGTTTTACCCAATGGGCGGCTGCGCCTGACCCAGCTCGGCGGCTACGACTGGGCCAGCATCGAGGGCGAGTATGTGACGGTTCACGGCCAAGACGGTGTCAGCGTCACCGGCACGGTGGTCAACGACTTCCAGAGCTTTCACGTATTTGCGCCGCAACTGCGCGAACTGCGCCGCAGCGGCGATAACTTGGAAGTGCGGCTGGACGCGTACACCTCCAGCAGCCAAGAAACCCGCGCTCTGGGCTTAGAGGTGGGCGACTTTGTCAGCTTTGAGCCCCGCGCCGTGCTGACACCGGCGGGCTATCTCAAGAGCCGTCACATTGACAACAAAGCCAGCGTGGCCATTTTGCTGGAGGTGACCCGGCAGCTTCTCAAAACCCCCGCGCCGATGACGGTGGGCTGCTTTATCACCACCTACGAGGAAGTCGGGCACGGAGCAGCTCCGGGCTTTGGTGAGGCCAGCGAAGTGATCGCGCTGGATATGGCGGCCGTCGGGCGCGGGCAGACGAGCAGCGAACATCACGTGACGCTGTGCGTCAAAGACAGTAGCGGCCCTTATGATCACGCACTCGGCAACCGCCTGCGCCGGGCGGCTCAGACTGCCGGAATTGACCTCAAAGTGGACATCTACCCGTACTACTCCTCGGACGCCAGCGCGGCCTGGGGAGCCGGACACGACCTGCCCGCCGCGCTGATCGGCCCCGGCGTGGACGCCAGCCACGCCTACGAGCGCACCCACTTGGACGCGCTGGAGGCGACTGTGGCGCTGGTCTTGGCGTACTGTCATGCCTAAGGACTAGGCTAGAGGACATGACCAGTCCTGAAGTTCAACCTGAGCTGCGGCCTGCCCTCGTCGACGTGCAAGCCGTGTATTCGCGGGCGGCGCTGCGCGATCCTTACCCACTTTACGAACGTGCCCGCAGTCACGGCGAGGTCGTGCCGATACCGGAATGGAACGCGGTGGCGATTTTCGGCCACGAGGAAGTCTCTGCGGTGCTGCGCTCGCCCGCCGCGCTCTCGGGGCAATTGATGGCGGTGGAAGCCAACGCCGCTGCCCAAGGCCAGGTCAGCGAGGCTATGCAGTTGCTCAGGCCGATGATGCTCTTTCACAACGGCCCCTCGCACGCCCGCCTGCGCGGATTGGTGAGCGCCGCCTTTACGCCCCGCGTGGTGGCCGAGCAAGAAGAATTGGTGCGCGGTCTGGTACGCGAGATTTTGACGGCGCATCAGGGCGCTCCCTTTGACCTCGTCGACAAGCTGGCCGTGCCGCTGCCGGTGGCGGTCATTGCCGGAATGCTGGGCTTGTCCAAAGACGACGAGCAGCAATTCCGAATCTGGACGCAGAGCGTGGCCGAGCTGCTGGGCGGTATCGACACCACCCCCGAACTGCTGGCCCGTATCGAGGCAGACGCCCGCGAGATGCGCTCCTACTTCCGCAGCCTCGCTGACGATCTCCGTGCCAAACCGCAACCGGGCCTCCTGAGCGCCCTCGCCGCCGCCGAAGACGAGGAAGGCCGCCTGAGTAGCGACGAACTGCTGGCCAACGCGGTGCTGCTGCTGGCCGCCGGGCACGAAACCACCAGCAACCTGATCGGGCGCGGGGTGCTGGCGCTGCTCCAGCAAGAAGGTGCGTGGGCTGAGTTGGCCGCTTTACCGGAACTCGGCAACACGCAAGCCGACGAACTGCTGCGCTTTACCAGTCCGGTGCAGCTGACGGGCCGCGTGCTGGGAGCGCCGCTGGAGATCGCTGGGCAGAGCTACACCGCCGGAACCCACACCATGCTGCTGCTGGCCGCCGCCAACCGCGATTCGCGCACCTTTGCCGACCCTGACCGCATCGATTTGACGCGGGCCAACGCGGGGCGGCATCTGGCCTTTGCCAGCGGGCCGCACTACTGCCTCGGCGCGAGCCTCGCCCGGCTGGAAACGCGGGTGGTGTTCGGTGAGTTGGCCCGCTACCCGCAGATGCGCGTGCTGGAAGACAAGCCGCAGTACCGCCCCAACATCGTGCTGCGCGGCTTGAGCAAGCTGATGGTGGAGCTTTAGGGATTGAGTTTGGAGAAAAGGATCACTCGCGCTCCCGGCCCAGCTTGCGGAATTTGACATTCTTCTGCGCTTAGGCCAGCGTGTCGCGCTTCACGGGTATCTTCAATTCTTGCACGGAAGGCATTGCAGCGCCGAACACAGCCGCATCTCACTTTCTGATCACTTGCTTAGTACTGGCTCAGGGTCAGTTGAACGCCCAGCCCGTCTTTCTCAGGTGGGCAAAGGCTCAGTCCCCGACAATGAAAAGGCAAAGCGCCCGTCACCAGATCAGACGCGGCGCAAGGAGAATCCACCATGACCATGACCAACGATCAAGTGAACGACAAACTGCAATACCTTCTCGGCACGCTGCGCGACGGCGAAAAGGGCTTTAACGAAGCCGCTGAACATGCCCACGAAGCCAGCCTCAAGCAACTGTTTCAGACCCGCAGTGCCCAGCGCTCCGAGATGATCAGCGCCATCGAAACCCACCTGATGCAGGGCGGCGAAAAGCCCAAGTCGGGCGGCAGCGTGGTCGCCGCGCTTCACCGCACTTGGATCAACGTGCGTGACGCCGTGACCGGCAAGGACGACACTTCGGTGATTGCCGAGACCGTGCGCGGTGAGGACGCCGCCATCAGCAACTACCAAGACGTGCTCAAAGAAACCGAGCTACCCAGCGAAGTGCGCTCGCTCGTCGAAGGCCAGTACGCTCAGATTCAGTCCAGCGACGCCGAGCTGAAGGCTCTCAAGCAGCAGTACGAAGCCAAGAGCTGATTTTACAGCCTCTTAAATAAACAACAAAACGCCGCGCCTCCTGACTGGGGCGCGGCGTTTTTTGCTAATTCAAATAAATCAGATCACGAACTCGCCCGCCCGCATCACGGGTTCGCGCTGCCCATCTTTGGTAATGCCGTCCACGTTCATCTCGGGGCTGCCGATCATCCAGTCGACGTGCAGCAGCGAGTCGTTCCCGCCCTTGGCCTCAAAGGTGTCGCTGTTTTCCACGCCGCCCTCAATGTTAAAGCGGTAAGCACTGCCGATGGCGATGTGTGAGGCGGCGTTTTCATCATAGAGGGTGTTATAGAAAAACAAGCCGCTCTGGCTGATCGGTGAGGAATTCGGCACCAACGCCACTTCGCCGAGGCGGTGACTGCCCTCGTCGGTGTCGATGAGTTGCCTGAGTACGTCTTGCCCGCTTTCGGCGCTGGCTTCCGCCACCCGCCCGCCTTCAAAGCGGACGCGAATGCCTGAAAGCAGCACGCCGTTGTAGCTCAGCGGTTTGGTGCTGACCACCGTGCCCTCGGTGCGCAGGCGGTGCGGAGCGGTCCAGACTTCTTCGGTGGGCATGTTGGCAGTAAATTCGGTGCCGCTGGGCGTGAAACTGGTGCCGCCGCCCCAGATGTGATCGTCGGCGAGGCCCACCGTCAAATCCGTTTCTCCCCCCTTGAAGTGCAACGCCGCGTATTGCTTATCAGTCAGGATCTGCTTGCGGGCGTGCAATTTGCCCAAGTGCCCTTTCCACGCGCCCACCGGGTCAGCTTGATCGGCGCGGGTGGCTTTGAAGATGGCGTCCCAGTACAGCTGGACGGCTTCTTCGGGGCTGGCCTCGGGGAAGATCAGCTGGGCGCTTTCTGGCAGCGGCGCGGTGATCAGGTTCCAGTTGAGCTGGTTGGTCATGACTTGCAGGCTGTAGGGTCTACGGTAAGTAGACAAGGCCCGCTGATGGGTGGCGAGGTCTTTAGGATTTGCCCCCGCGTGTAAGTTGGGATTGGTGGCCCGAATGGCGATCACTGCGCCGCCCGCGTTGGCGGTTTCCAGCTCGGCGTCCACCCGCCATTTGCTGATCTCACCGAAGCTATCTTCCGGGGCGAGTTCAAAGCGGGCTTTTTGCACGTCGTCGTCGTCCCAGCGTACGTCGGCAAAGCTGGCTCCGGCCTTGTAAGCGCTTCTGACGATGGCGCGGGCCAGGGGCGCACTCTCGACCGGCGACTGCACCAGCACCCGCTGGCCTGCGCTCAGGCCCAGCCCCACCTGCACGGCGAGGTCGGCGTAATTCTGAAGTTTTTGCTCGAAGCTCAGTTCACTCGAATTTGGTTGGGTCATGCTCGGCAGCATACGCCGCTTTGGGGGCAGCGTAACCCCCAGCCCGCCTTCAGTTTGAAGTATCGCTCAATGGCCTCCCAGTAGGGCTGAAGGCAGATTGAAAACGGGGCCGCTTGACCCGGCCTCCAAACTCCGCTACACTGCCCGTCGCTGGTTTGACGAGGCGTAGCGCAGCTTGGTAGCGCACTACCTTGGGGTGGTAGGGGTCGCAAGTTCAAATCTTGTCGCCTCGACCAGCACGGAACTTCCTCTGAAATGGGGGAGTTTTTTTGTGTTTGACGGGTTTGGCTCGAACCGTATTTATCTTCAATTGGTGCCTTCACTCACTAAGCCATCCGGCGCACACTCACGCCCGCCCCCGCCTTTATACTGAGGGGCGTGCCGTTCGATGCCCACGCCCTAGAAACCTTAGATTATCCCCGCGTCCGCGCCGCCCTCAGCGAGCGGGCCGTCACCCGCATGGGCGTAGAGCTGGCCCAGCGCCTTTGTCCAGTCTCCGACCAGACGCAGATTAAGCGCGAACTCGACGAACTCGAAGACGCCCTGTTCGGCGTTGCCTTGTCTCTGGGCGGTATCGGCGACGTGCGCGAACTGCGCGAGCGGGCCAACGAGGGCCGGGTGTTGTCCGGCTCTGAACTGCTCGAAGTCGCTTACGCTCTCGACGCCGCCATGTCGGTGCGCCGCAGCATCACCAGCAACTCGCGGGGGCCGCTGCTGCGGCTGGCCAACTTGCTCGGTGAACACAGTCTGCTGGTGCGCCGGGTACTGGAGAGCTTGGACCGCGACGGTCAGGTGCGCGACGACGCCTCGCACAAGTTGCGCGAGACTCGGCGCAAAGTCGAGCCGCTGCGAACCCGTATCCGCGAGCGCCTGACCAACAGCCTAGAGAAGTGGGCCGACGTGCTGCAAGACAACCTGATCACCATCCGCCGCGACCGCTACGTGTTGCCGGTGCAGGCCAGCCGCGTTGGGCAGGTGCAGGGCATCATCGTGGACGCCTCGGCCACTGGGCAGACCTACTTCGTCGAACCGGCCAGTGTTACCCCGCTCAACAACGAACTGACCCGCTTGCTGCTTGACGAGGAAGCCGAGGTGCGCCGCATCCTGACCGAACTCAGCGGCTTGGTGGCCTCCGACAACGAAATTGCCCTGACCATCGTAACGATTGGCGAGCTGGACTTGATCGCTTCCAAAGCGGCCCTGGCCCGCGACTGGCGGCTGAACCGGCCTGAGACTGCGCCGCAAGCGGTCTACGCCATGCAAGAAGCCCGCCACCCGCTGATTGAAAATCCAGTGCCGAACGACCTGAGCTTGGGCGAGAACGGCACCAATTTGCTGCTGATCACCGGCCCCAACATGGGCGGCAAGACCGCGACGCTCAAAACATTGGGACTGGCCGTGCTGATGCACCAATCCGGCATGTACGTGGCTGCTGGCCGCGCCCGCCTCGCCGTCGTGGACGATGTGCTGGTGGATGTGGGCGACGAGCAGAGCTTGGAAGAAAGCCTGTCCACCTTTGCCGCCCACTTGCAGCACTTGCGCTATGTGCTCAAGTACGCCTCACCGAGCACCCTGATCCTGATCGACGAGCTGGGCAGCGGTACCGACCCCGCCGAGGGTGCGGCGCTGGCGCAGGCCATGATCGAGCAACTTCTAGTTCAAGATACGCGGGGTGTGATCACTTCGCACCTCGCGCCGCTCAAGCTGTTCGCTCTAGAGACGCCCGGCCTCAAAAATGCCAGCATGGGCTTTGACTTGGAAGCGCTTGCGCCGACTTATCAGCTTCAGGTGGGACAGCCGGGGCGCAGCTACGCGCTCTCGATTGCCCGCCGCATGGGCATTCCCGGCAATGTGATGACCCGCGCCGAAACGATCCTGGGGCCGGAAGGCGGTTTGCTGGAACGCCTGCTGGAGAATCTGGAAGTCGAGCGCCGCCAGCTTTCACAGGAACTCGAAGTCGCCAAAACGGCCCGCCGCGAGGCTGTGATTGAGCGTGACCGGATGCACAGCCAGCGCCAAGACATCGAGACGCGCCGGAGTGAATTGCTGGCCGAGGCTTCGCAAAAAGCTGAAGCGGCTTACTCGCAGGCGCTCGAACAGGTGCGGGGCTTGCGTGCCCGCGCCCGTGACGAGTCGGCCCGCCCCCGCGTGATGCAGGAGTTGCGCGATCTGCGCCGTGCTTCGCAGCAAGAACGGCCCCAGCAAAGCCAGCCCCCTGAGCCGAAGGGCGATCCGCTAAAAGTCGGCAGCAGTGTCAACGTACCGGCTTATGGCGCGGCGGGGCAGGTCATGGAAGTGCGCGGCGACGAACTGGTGGTGCAGCTCGGCGTCATGAAAGTCAATGTTCGCCGCCGTGACGTGCGCCTCAAAGAAGAAATCAATTCGTCCTCACTGGTTCGCAGTTTCAGTGGCCGCACGCCCAGCAACTTCCAGACCGAATTGCAATTGCGCGGCCAGCACGTCGAAGAAGCCATCGAGGAGCTTCGCAGCACCATTGGCGAGGCGGCGGCCCTGCGCGAAACTCCCTTGCGGGTGGTTCACGGTAAGGGGCAGGGGGTTCTGAGGCGCTTGATCCGCGATTTTCTCAAAGCCGACAAGCGGGTGGAGAGTTTCCACGACGCGGAGCCGAATCAAGGCGGGCACGGCGTCACGATTGTCAATCTGAAGGTGTGAGTATTAGAGGCTGGACAGTGCCAATAGCCTAAGCGTTCAGCGTTCGCTGCTGCTGCCCCACCCCCCAGCCCCCGCCCCAGTGGGGCGAGGGAGTGAGTCGCTGCGCTCGGCTGGAGCTTCCAGCGTTCCGGTAGGTTACTTGTGTCAACATTCCAGACTGTCGGGCATTGGTGTAGTGGGCACTGTGCTCAAGACCTGTCCTTAATGGGCGAGGTGGAAGGCGGTATTCGTTTCAGGTTTTTGCTTCTTCCGCTTGAGGGGAGAGGTTGGGACTCGCAGAGCTGAGAAGCAGAGGGAGTGAACCCCAGACGCCTTCCTACCCCCGCTCTAAGCCTGCGGTAGCCGTGCCTCGATCTTGGTGCCGCGTCCTTCGCCGCTTTCTACTCGGTACTGACCGCCGCGCGTTTCGACCCGTTCGCGCATCTGGGTCAGGCCTAAGCCGCCCGCGCTGCTGACCCGTCCCGAAACCTGAGAGAAGTCAAAGCCCTGTCCGTCGTCTTCTACGGTCAGCCGGACGCTGTGGTTGCCGATCAAACTGACCACCACGTTGGCGGCTTTAGCGTGCTTGGCCACGTTGTTGAGGCTCTCCTGCAAAATGCGGAAAATCACGGCCTCATCGCCGGGAGCGAGGTGAATGTCGCCCTGAATGTCGAGCTGCACTTTGACGCGGTGCTGTTCGCCGAAATCCAGCACGTAGCGCCGCACGGTTTCGAGCAGGCCGTAGCGCTCCAAGTCGATGGGCCGCAGCGCGAAAATGCTGCGCCGCACCTCCCGAATCTGCTCACGCAGCAGCGCTCCGGCTTCCTGCACGCCCAGCAGCGCCTGAGGGGGGTTGCTGCTGATCTGACGGCCCACCACGTCCAGTTTGATGGCGCAAAACGCCAGCGACTGCGCCACTCCGTCGTGAATTTCGCGGGCGATGCGGTTGCGCTCCTCACCGATGGCCAGCTCTTCCGAGTAGAGGTAAGCGCGGGCGTTTCTGACTGCCAACGTCGCCTGTGAAGCCAGCAGCGCCAGCAGCGGCGTGCGCTCCTGCTCGAGGCCGTCGCCGCCCAGTACGATCACGCCCACCAGGCCGTCTTCGGCGTGCAGGGGCAGGCCCAGCGCCGCCTTCACACCGGGAAACATCTCGGCGGCTTCTGCGGGGCTGGCTACCCCTGGCTGCCCACCCTCGGCCACCCGCCGCACGAAATCGGGGAGCGGGCCGCCGCTGCGAATCACGCCGCTGGGGTCGCGGGCATATTCGAGCCGCAGCACGCCGTCTTGATCCGTCAGAAATGCGGCGCGGGCGCTGGCCTGTACCCGTCCGGCGATGGTGCCGGTGACGCGGGCCAGTAAGCGCTGCATATTGCGCTCGGCGCGGATCGACTGATCGACTTCAAACAGGGTAATCAAATCACGGGTACGCCGCTGGGTGCTGACCACTGCGCTGCCCAACTCCGAACTGATCGCTGAAATCAGTTCGCGGGTGTCGCTGCTGGGCGGGGTATCAAAGCTCAGGGTCAGTTCGCCCAAGTGCTCGCCGCTGACCCGCAGAGTTTCGTTGACGAGGTAGCGTCCCCCTTCACCGAGTCGGCGGCTCAGGCCTTCCTGAGCGCTGCGGCTCGCCACGCCCTGCTCGTCTTGAACGTTGCCGCGCAGTTTGGCCTGCACCGACACCGCGCCGGTGGCTGCCTGGGTGCCGCGCACCGCCACGTCCAGCAAGCTCTCGAGGTCGGCGGGTTCAGAGACTTCTCGCATCAGGTGTTGCAGGGCGCTCATGCGCTGGTGCGAGGCGCTGAGCTCGGCGTACAGGCCGCGCAGCTCGCCCTCGGCTTGCTCGCGGGCCTGCACACCCTCGGCGATCCACTGGATGGTAAAAAAGGTGACCAGCGGCCCAGCGAGGCCGTAAAACGCCAAGTGCGCCAAGCGGCCAAAGTTGGCGTCGCCTAGCGGAATAAACCACTCCTCGTAAGTCACCACCACCAGCACGATCAAGAGCGGCATCAGGTTGCGGGTCAGCAGCACCGTGCGCGACAGCGGTGTGTGCTCGGCGGTTTCTAAACCGCTGGCAAGGTATTCGGGGGCAGAGGGAGGCACGCTCACCCCCCGACTCTACAGCGGCCCACTCGCCTTGACCGTAGCCGGGGCGCGTTCAGGATGAACTTTGTGGAGTTCCTGTTTGCGGCTCGGTGGGCGCGTCTTGCGCTTTTCCTGGCTCGACTCCCTCGGCCTGAACGCGCCCAACTTTCCACTGGACTTGCCGCAGCAGTCCACGGGCCAGCCGCACTTCCGCCGAGCTCAACGCGCCCCGGTCGAGCGCCACCCGCCACAGCCGCAAGGTGTGCCGCGCCCGCACCGCGTCGGTGTAGCCGGTGAGCATCATCACTTCTCGGAGGTGGCCGTACAGCCCTTCCATCTCGCTACTCAGGGCCGTTTTGCGGCTAGGAAACTCCAGGAGGGCGTTCTCCTCGGTGAGTGTGGTGGGGCCAGCCACTCTGGGGCGCTCGGCCTGCAAAAACTCGTAGCAGGTCAGTAGCACCGCTTGGGCGAGGTTGAGGCTGGCATAGGCCGCTGTCGGCACCAGCATCGTGACGCGGCAAAGTTCGAGGTCGGCATTGTTCAGGCCCGATTCCTCCGGCCCGAATACTAGGGCGGCCGACTGCGCGGCCAGCACCAGAGGGCGGACTTGAGCCGGGTGCTGCGGCGGTGCGAGGTCGGCGCGGATGCGGGCACTGGTACCCACCACCAGATCGCACTCGGCCACCGCTTCTTTGAGGGTGGCGTAGATTTTGGCGCTGTCGAGCAGGGAAGCGGCGTGAACGGCCATTGCCCGGCTGGCTGAGTCCTTATAGTCACAGCGGGGCGCGACAATTCGCAGATCGCTGGCTCCCATATTGAGCATCGCCCGCGCCGCCGCGCCGACATTACCTGAAGTTTTGGGAGAGACCAGGACGACGGCAAGGTTCAAGTTGAGCACAGTCACGCTGGGCATGGTAGCGCTTTGGGGTTGCATTGGAATGGGTCTTTTCAAACTGGACTGGAAGACTATCTTCACGCTTTAGCTTTCGCTTTTTCCCACCCCCCAGCAGGCAGGCGTCCTTATGGGCGTCCGTTTTGCACAAGAAGCCCCCTCCCGGTGGCGAGGGAGCAAGTCGCTGCGCTTGTCATGGAGTTTCCAGCATTCCGGCAGGCCACTCGCGCCGACTTTCCACACTGTGGGGCGGTCAAGCTGTGGGCGCTGTGCAAAAGACCTACCCATACTGGGCGAGCTGGAAGGCGGTATTCGTCCCAGGTTCTTTGGTTGCTCTTATTTGAGGGGGGGAGGTTGGGACTTACCAGCTCGCCGAGAGGGGGTGAGTGAGCGCTGGTGATTCCCCTCCCGACTCCGCCCTACTCCGCCGCCACCTGCTGGTAAATCTCCAAGTAGCGCTTGGCTGGCCCCTTCCACGAAAAATCTAACGGCAAGCCGCGTTTGGCGCGGGCATTCCACGTTTTGGGCTTGCTGACGGCGGCCTCGGCCCGGCCCAGCGCTTCCAAAAAGGCGGCGGGGGTGGGGTCGTCAAACAAAAAGCCGATGTCCCCCGGTACGGTGTCAGCCAGCCCTCCGGTGCGGCGGGCAACCGGCGGAGTGCCGTAGCGCAGGGCGATCATCTGTGATAGCCCGCACGGCTCGAAGCGGCTGGGCATGGCAAAGGCGTGCGCTCCAGCGTACAGGCGGTGTGACAGGCTTTCGTTCATGCCTTTGACGTGCCGCACGCGCGGCGAACTTTGCGCCCACACTGAAAAAGCAGTTTCGAGTTGAGTGTCGCCGCTGCCCAGCAGCACCAGATTCCACTTTTTGACGATCTCTGGCATGGCCGAGAGCAAAATGTCGAGGCCCTTCTGGGTGGCGAGGCGTGCGACGCAGCTCAAAATCGGGGCGTCGTCGAGGTGAAACTCTTGTCTGAGGGCGGCGATGTTGGCTTCTTTGGTGGCCATCGTGCCGTAAGGCAAAACGTGGCCGTCGGTGCGCGGGTTCCAGCGCTCTTGATCTAAGCCGTTGATGACGCCGGAGAGCTTGCCCTCGGCCAGCCGGGTTTGCAGCACGCCTTCTAGGCCCTCACCAAATTCGGGGGTGGTAATTTCTTTGGCGTAGGTCGGGCTGACGGTGGTGACGTGTCCGGCATACACCAGCCCCGCTTTCATTAGGTTGAGGTCGCCGTAAAATTCAACGCCCTCGGGAGTGTCCACCCATTCGGGCAGGCCCGTCCAGCCGAAGCTGTCATCGATGTTCCAGCGGCCTTGATACTGCAAATTGTGGATGGTAAAGACGCTGGGCACGTGGCGCAACTTGGCGTGGGCCACCACCAGTCCGGCAGCCCAGTCATGGCCGTGCAGCACGTCAAAGCGGATGCCCACTGCGGCCAGAACCGGCAAGACCAAGCGTCCCCACACCGAAAAGCGCTCCACATCATTACTGTGGTAGATGCCGGGGCGCTTGAAAGCGGGCGTTTCCAAAAACAAAAAGCGCACGCCGCCCTCATTGATCTCGCCCAGCCGCACATTGCCGCCGCGCCAGATCTCGTGGGGCGTGCCGACAATATCGGCGTACCAGGGCGACAGCACGCTGGCTTGATGGCCCAGGCGGGCGAGTTCGGCGGGCAGGGCAGCCATCACATCGGCCAGTCCACCCGTGCGGGAAAAGGGGTAAGCCTCAGAGGCCACGTGAAGGATATGCATAAAGGTATGCTACCCCGCCCGCCGCGCCGCTTTAAACAATCAAGCTGGGGAGCAGTTGGTCAGTGCAGGAAAAGTGCGGGGGGTTTTGACAGCTCACGTTTTTCTTGCTACTATTCATGCCGCTGGGAGAAACGGGCCATGCGCCCTGCCCCACACGGCGGCGCTGTAGCCAAGTGGTAAGGCAGAGGTCTGCAAAACCTCCACCACCGGTTCAAATCCGGTCAGCGCCTCCAAACTTCTGTGCCCCCTCTTTTAGGTTTAGATCCGTAGCTCAGGGGTAGAGCACTACATTGACACTGTAGGGGTCAGCAGTTCAAATCTGCTCGGGTCTACCAATAGCCTCCGCTCCGGCGGGGGTTTTTCTTTGCTTGTCACTCTCTACCCTGAGTCACGGCGTAGCGGCCAATGGCCTCGCTTCGCGCTCCTGCGGCAGCAGTTCCCGCGAGTCCAGCACACTGTCGGGGATGCCCGCCAAAGCGTCGTCCAATACCTCTAGTCCCGCGCCGTCCTTAAAGGCCCGCTCGCTGATGGTGCGCTTGTAGTGCCGCGCCCCGCTGTGTCCGGCAAACAGGCCCAGCGTGTGCTTCAGCATTCGGCTCAGGTAAACGCCCTGCTCAAGTTGCTCGGCGAGGTACGGTCTGAACGCCTCGATCACCTCGCGGCGGCTGGGCGGCAGGGTGTCAGTGCCAAAGACGTCGCGGTCAGCGGCGGCCAGCAGATACGGCGTTTGGTACGCGGCGCGGCCCAGCATCACCCCGCCGGCCCAAGTCAGGTGGTTCTGGGCGTCGTCCAGTGTTTGAATGCCGCCGTTCAGCACGAAGGTCAGTGCCGGAAAGTCGCCCGTAAGCTGGCGCACCAAGTCGTATCTCAGCGGCGGCACTTCGCGGTTTTGCTTGGGCGACAGGCCAGTGAGCCAGGCTTTGCGGGCGTGAACGATGAAGGTCTGGCAGCCTGCATCGGCCACCGTCTGAACAAAGTGGTACAGCAGCTCATAGCTGTCGAGGTCATCGATGCCGATGCGGTGCTTGACCGTCACGGGCAGCTGGGTCGCGCCGCGCATGGCCGCTACGGCGCGGGCCACCACCTCGGGTGTGGCCATCAGGCAAGCGCCGAAGCTGCCGCTTTGCACCCGGTCAGACGGGCAGCCACAATTTAAGTTGACTTCGTCATAGCCCCACTGCTCAGCCATGCGGGCGCACTCGGCCAGCGCTAGGGGGTCGCTGCCGCCGAGCTGCAACGCCAGCGGATGCTCAGCGGGCGAGAAGTCGAGGTGCTTTTTGGCGTCGCCGTGCAGCAGCGCTCCCGTGGTAATCATCTCGGTATACAGCAGCGCTCTCTTGCTCAGGGCGCGGTGAAAGACCCGGCAGTGGCGGTCTGTCCAGTCGAGCATCGGGGCGACGCTGAAGGTATGGGGGGGCAGCAGGCCAGCAGTCATCTCAGCCGAAAAGCATAGCGCTTATGAGCGGGCCACAAGGCGGCTTGGGCTGCTTTGCGGCAGTGTTCAGATTCTCAAAACAGCCTCAGAGTGCAGTGGCGACAGAGAAAAGCTGCAGCTCTCCTGCACTCCACTTCAACTTGACGCTATGTCGGTTTCTTAGCTTAAAGAACCGGAGGGCCGACAAAACAGCTTCAGTTTGCATGTCCAGCGTGGTTGCTGGCTCCCCGCCTCACCCTCTGAGTCTATTGGAAGGTCAATGATCAAAGCGCCCTCTCCTGTGCCTGAGCCTGAACGCCGCGAACAAAAACACAACCTGCTCAACGCCCTCGGGCCGGGCCTCATCACTGGGGCCAGCGACGATGATCCGAGCGGCATCGCCACTTACTCGCAGGTCGGGGCGCAGTTCGGTTACGGCCTGCTGTGGGCGATGCTCTTTTCTTATCCGCTGATGGCCACCATTCAAGAAATCAGTGGCCGACTCGGCCGCGTGACCGGACACGGCATCGCCGGAAACATGCGCCGCGCTTACGCGCCAGTGTGGCTGTGGTTGGTCACCGCGCTGCTGATCGTCGCCAACGTGATCAATCTGGGGGCCGACATTGGCGCGATGGGCGAAGCAGTGCAGCTGCTGATCGGCGGCCCAGCGCTGCTCTACGCAGCCCTGTTCGCCGCGCTGTCGGTGCTTCTGCAAGTCTTCGTGCCATACACCCGCTATGCCCAGATTCTCAAATGGCTGACGGCTTCGCTCCTGGCCTACGTCGCCACTGTGTTCGTGGTGCATGTGCCTTGGGGTCAGGCGCTGCGGGCCACGTTGCTGCCGCACTTCAGTGGAGGCGCGGCGTCGATTCAGGCGCTGGTCGCGGTGCTGGGCACCACCATCAGCCCTTACCTGTTTTTCTGGCAGGCGTCCGAGGAAGTCTCCGACATGGACACCCACGTCCTCGAGCATCCCCTCAAGCAAGCGCCGCAGGAAGCGCCTGAACAGTTCCGGCGCATTCGCACCGATACCTTCATCGGCATGGCCTTTTCCAATCTGGTGGCCTTTTTCATTATCCTGACGGCGGCAGTGGTGCTGCACGCGCACGGACAGACCGATATCCAGACCGCTTCGCAGGCTGCCGAGGCGCTACGGCCCGTCGCCGGGCGTTTTGCCTTCATCCTGTTTGCGGCGGGTCTGGTGGGTACTGGGCTGCTGGCCCTGCCAGTGCTGGCCGGATCGGTGGGCTACGCGCTGGGAGAGGCGCTGAGCTGGCCGGTGGGTCTGGAGCGCAAGCCCTATCAGGCCAAAGGCTTTTACGTCATCATCGCGCTGTCTACGCTGCTGGGCCTGGGGTTGGTGCTGGTGCAGATCGATCCGATCAAGGCGCTTTATTACTCGGCGATTATCAACGGCGTGGCGGCGGCCCCGGTGATGCTGCTGCTGATGTTGATGACGGCCAACGAGCGGGTCATGGGCGAATTCACAGTGAAGGGCTGGCTGCGGGGACTGGGCTGGCTGGGCACCGGCGTGATGGCGCTGGCCGCCGCCGCCATGTTCGCCACGATGAGGAAGTGATGGGCCGACCGCTTTTTGTTTTCGGGAGGTTGAAGCCGTGAGCGCTGCTCAAAACGCCGCTGCTGAGTGCCGCGCCGAACTTTGCTGGAGAGCGCTTAAACTGACTCCGTGACTTTGTTCGCTGCTCTGGCCGTATTCGCCGCGACGCTGTTTTTGGTGATCGTCCGCCCCTTTAAGCTCAATATCGCGTTGGGCGCTGGGCTGGGCGCGTCGGCGGCGCTGCTGCTGGGCTTGGTGCAGTGGGCAGACGTGTGGGTGGTCTGGCAAGCCACCTGGAACGCCACCTTCACCCTCATCGCGCTGATTGTCCTCAGCTTGCTGCTCAGCGAAGCGGGGCTGTTCCGCTTTGTAGCGCTGCACTTGGCGCGGTGGGCCGGCGGAAACATGGCGCGGCTGTTCGTGCTGCTGATCTTGTTTGGGGCGGTGCTGGCCGCTCTCCTCGCCAATGACGGCGCGGTGCTGATCTTGACGCCGGTTGCCCTGGAGTTATGCGAACTGCTCGAACTCAAGCGCCCGGCTGGACTGGCCCTGTTGTTTGCCACCGGCTTTATCGTGGACGCCGCCAGCTTGCCACTGATCACCTCCAACCTCACCAACCTCATCAGCGCCGATCAGTTCAAGCTGGGTTTTGCGGCTTACGTCGCCGTGATGGGGCCGGTCAATTTGGCGGCAGTGGCGGCGGGGTTGGCAGCGCTGTGGTGGCGCTTTCATAAAAGTTTGCCAGCCGGGTACGCCGTACAGGGTTTGCCTGCGCCCAACTCAGCGTTGCAAGACGTGGCGGTGTGTGGGGTGGGCGCGGGGTTGCTGGCAGCACTGCTGATCAGTTTTTTTCTCGCGCCGCGCTGGGGCATTCCTGAAAGTCTGCCCGCGCTCTTGGCGGCGGCGGCGCTGCTGCTGACCGCTTGGGCGCGGGGCCGTCCGGCGGTGACTGTGCTCAAAAATGCGCCGTGGTCGGTGGTGGTCTTTTCGCTGGGCATGTATCTAGTGGTCTACGGCTTACGCAACGCCGGAGTCACCGACGCAGCGGGAAGCGTCTTCGCGGCGCTGTGGCAGCGCGGTTCTTGGGCACTGGCTTACGGCCTCGGCGGGCTGATGACGTTGGCCTCAGCCATGTCCAATAATCTTCCGGCGCTGCTGATCGGAGCGCTGGGCATCGAACAGGCCAAGCTGCCGCCACACGCCGAAACGCTGGCGGTCTACGCCAACATCGTGGCGGCCAACCTCGGCTCCAAGCTCACGCCGCTGGGCAGCCTGGCGACGCTGCTGTGGCTGCGCCTCCTCGCGGCACGGAAGTGGCAGGTGTCTTGGGGCGAGTATCTGCGCCTGTCTTGGGCCGTGACCTTGCCGACGTTGCTCCTGACCTTGTGCGCTTTGGTGCTGCTGCACCATTAACGCGCCCAGATAGCCACCCCGCACCCGCTTAGGCCCGCTGCTGTCGCCGCTCAATCAGATCATTGAGAAATGCCATAGAGTAGGCTTATGACGCGGCTGAATTTCCAGCAGTCAAGCCGGAATACTGAAGCGCCAGACGGCGGCTTTACTTGGTGTTTAGCAAACTCTGAAACGATGCCGGAGATGAACATAAATCAGCGTTTGAGTGTGGTTGCTCTGCTTGCTCTTTCCACCGCGCAGGCGGCTCCGGCTCCGTTTGCCGTTGCACTTTCCGCTGGTGATACCGCTCTCAAGTGCGGCGCGGCCACCACACCTGTACTCAAGTTCTCTGGCACGCCGCCGAGCGGCACCAAAAGTTACGCCATCATCTTCTGGGATCAAAGCTCCAGCGCACTCAGCGGAAGGTGGCTGGTCTTCGACTTGCCGCTGGGAACGACTCAACTCAAAGCCGCGTCGGCCAGTATGCTCAGCGTCGCGGGCGGCAAAGCGGCCACCAACGAAGCCAACCAAGCTGGCTACACGGCGGTGTGCGCCAAAGGCAGACACGACCTTTACATTGATTACTACGCGCTGGATGTCGCCTCGCTCAACTTGCCTGCCGGTGCGCCGCTGCAAACTTTACACTCGGCCATCAAGCGCCATAAGCTGCAAGAAGCCAAAGCCCACTTGGTCTGGCCGGTCAAATGAAGCTTCTGCGGCGCTTGGCGGTGGTGCTCAGCTTAGCGGCGTTGAGTCCGTCGCACGCCCTCAATCTCTATGCCCACACCGCTGCGGGAATGCTCAGCCCAGCCGTCAAAGGTGTTCCCGCCCGCGTCTACGTTCCCAATGGTCTGGACAGCACCGTCAGCGTCATCGATCCCAAAACGTTCAAAGTCCTGTCCACCTTCCGCGTCGACACTGAGCCGCAGCATGTGGTGGCCGCACACGACCTCCAGACGCTGTACGTCGTCAGCGACAAAGGGCGGCAATCGCTGACCCCGATTGACCCGCGCAGCGGCCAACCGGGTAAGCCGGTTCCCACGCCCGATCCTTACAACCTCTATTTCACGCCGGACGGTAAATACGCTTTGGTGGTGGCTGAAAATCAGGCCCGCTTGGACTTTCTGGCCGTTAAAACCATGACGCCCGCTTTCTCCATCGCCGTGCCGTGTCAGGGCGTCAACCACATGGATTTCAGCCCCGATGGTCAGCACCTTCTGGCCGCCTGCGAGTTCAGCGGCGACCTCATCAAACTTGACCTGACCTCCCGCGGCGTTACCGGGAAGCTGCACGTCGGCGGAATGCCGCAGGACGTGCGAATCGCGCCGGACGGTAAGGTCTACTACGTGGCGGACATGATGAGCAACGGGCTGCACGTTATTGACGGCTCAGGGCCAGTTCCGAAGAAGATCGGTTTCATTCCCACCGGCAAAGGCGCACATGGGTTGTATCCCAGTCGCGACGCGACCCGCCTGTTCATCTCCAACCGTGACGAGGGTAGCGTCAGCGTGCTGAATTTTGCCAAACGCAAGCTGATCGCCAAGTGGAAGATTCCCGGCGGCGGCAGTCCCGACATGGGCAGCGTCTCGGCGGATGGCAAGCAACTGTGGCTGTCGGGTCGGCGCAGCAACGTGGTTTACGTCTTTGATACCAAAAGTGGCACACTCCTCAAGAAAATCAAAGTCGGCAACGGGCCGCACGGCCTGACCTTCTTTCCGCAGCCGGGCCGCTATTCGCTGGGTCACACTGGAAATTACCGCTAAGCCCGACACGAAACCGCCCGCTTCCACAATGTTTGGAAGCGGGCGAATTTGTATGGAGCGATTTACATTTTCGGCATCAGTACCGTGTCGATGACGTGAATGACGCCGTTCGACGCTTTGATGTCGGTCTTGGTGACGTTGGCTTTATCCACCATCACGTTCTTGCCCATCACATTGATCTTGACGCTGGAACCTTCCAAGGTCTTGGCAGACTTCATTTTGACGACGTCGGCGGCCATCACGTCACCGGCGACCACGTGGTAGGTCAGCACTTTGGCGAGTTCTTTTTTGTTTTTGAGCAGGGCGTCCAGGGTGGCTTTGGGAATCTTGGCGAACGCTGCGTTGGTCGGTGCGAATACCGTGAACGGCCCCTTGCCGGCCAGTGTCTTGTCGAGGCCAGCCGCTTTGAGAGCCGCGAGCAGAGTGCTGAACTGCGCGTCTTTGGTGACGATGCCGGCAATGGTGTCCGTTCCCTGAGCTGAAGCACTGCCGAGAGCGAGGGCCGCAAAAAGAACTACAGTTGTATTTTTCATGGTGTCTCCTGTCCTGCTTAAGCAGTCTGAAGCCCCAAGATAAAATCTAAGTATATCTCGGACTACTTTCGCCTAGCATTGTCCGGTAGGATACGTTTTCAATCTAAATGTCTTATATTTAGCTCATAGAAGACTTAAAGGACTGAAATCAGAGGATTTACAAAAATTCACAACTTAATTAAGGGCATTTTAATTGAGTCTCCGCTGTTGTGGTGACTATACCGCGCCTTAACCAAATGTTTTTAAGCTAGGCCCAAAGGTGGTGCCCACCGCTGAGCAGTCCAAAGGAGACCCATATGAGTTTAGGAACCCTCGATCAGAACACCGCCCTCAAAACCATGCTCTGCAAGGTGCCGGAAGTCACGCTGTTTTTCTGGATCATTAAGATTTTGTGTACCACCATCGGCGAGACAGCGGCGGATTTTTTGAATACCAATCTGAATCTGGGCCTGACCGGCACCACGCTGGTCATGGGCGCGGTGCTCGCGGCAATCTTGGTGGTGCAGTTCCGGTCGCGCCGCTATGTGCCGGTGGTCTACTGGCTGGCGGTGATGCTCATCAGCGTGGTCGGCACCCTGATTACCGACAATATGACCGACAATTTCGGCATCAGTTTATGGGCCTCCAGCGGGATTTTCTCAGTGGCCTTGGCTGCGACGTTTGTGGCTTGGTACGCCAGCGAGAAAACACTGTCTATCCACAGCATTTTTACGTTCAAGCGCGAAGTATTTTATTGGCTGGCGGTGCTGTTCACCTTTGCGCTCGGAACGGCGACGGGCGATTTGGTGGCTGAGAAGCTGGCGCTGGGCTACTGGCCCTCAGCGCTGATCTTTGGCGGCATCATTGCGCTGGTGGCGTTTGCCCACGCCTTCTTACGCTTGGGCGCAGTGCTGGCCTTTTGGATCGCTTACATCCTGACCCGGCCTCTGGGCGCGTCTATCGGCGACTTTTTGTCGCAGCCCAAAGACGCGGCCGGCCTAAACCTTGGCACGCTAATCACCAGCGCTATTTTTCTGATTTTAATCGGCGCGGTGATCATCTACCTCACCACCACCCACCGAGACCAGATTCAAGCTGCCAGTACAGTTTAAACGGTTGCTGAGTGGTGCAGAAAGGCTAAACGAAAAAACCCGCACTGGGCGGGCTTAAATTTGGTGGGCGGTATAGGACTTGAACCTACGACCTCTCGCGTGTGAAGCGAATGCTCTACCACTGAGCTAACCGCCCATACTTTGTACGGCACGTCTTGGTGGGCCTTGCCGGATTTGAACCGGCAACCAATCGGTTATGAGCCGACTGCTCTAACCGTTGAGCTAAAGGCCCAGGGCGAAGCGAGTGGAATGATAGCAGCGGGCTGGGGGCTTGTCAAACAAACCCGCTCAACAAGCTGCCCATCAGACTTACCACTCGCTGGCTCAGATTACGCCCGCGTCTGATACCTTTCCAGCAACTCAGTCTTCAAATCGCCGAAGCCCACGCCCTTGCGCTCCTTGTGGCCTTCGGGGGTGCGCTCACGGACGCTGACGGCCCGCTCTTCTTGCTCTTTGTCGCCCACGATCAGCATCACCGGAATTTTAGACAGCTCAGCCTGACGCACTTTGGCGTTCATTCGGTTGCTAGAGCCGTCCACCTCGGCCCGGAGGCCCGCCGCGTGCAACTCGGCGCGGAGTTCTTCGGCATAGGCATTGTGACGGTCGGCAATAGGGATGATGGCAATCTGGCGCGGGGCCAGCCACAGCGGGAAGTCGCCGCCGTAATGCTCGATCAAAATGCCCACGAAGCGCTCCAAGCTGCCAAACGGTGCGCGGTGAATCATCACGGGTCGGTGTTCCTGACCGTCCTCGCCGGTATAGCTGATGTCGAAGCGCTCCGGCAGGTTGTAGTCCACCTGAATGGTGCCGAGCTGCCACTCTCGCCCGATCACGTCGCGCACCACGAAGTCGAGCTTGGGGCCGTAGAAGGCGGCGTCGCCGGGCTCGATGCTGTACGGCAGGCCCACTTCGCTCACCGCCTCGATAATCTGAGCCTCGGCAGCCGTCCAGTTTTCGTCGCTGCCCACGTACTTGTCGCCCCCTTCGTCGCGGGTGCCTACCCGGAAGCGCACATCGTTCATGCCAAAGGTTTTCAGCACCAGCACCGTCAAATCCAGCACGTTCAAAAACTCGGTCTTGAGCTGATCGGGGCGGCAAAAGATGTGGGCATCGTCCTGGGTAAAGCCGCGCACCCGCGTCAGGCCGTTGAGTTCGCCAGACTGCTCGTAGCGGTAGACCGTGCCGAACTCAGCCAGCCGCACCGGAAGGTCGCGGTAGCTGCGCGGCTTGGCGGCGTAGATGCGGACGTGGTGCGGGCAGTTCATCGGCTTGAGCATGTACTGCTCGTCGTCTACCGTGATCGGCGAGAAGTTGCTGTCGCTGTAGTTCTGATAGTGGCCCGACACCTTATACAGCTCCAGATTGCCGATGTTGGGGGTAATTACGCCCTGATAGCCGCGCTGAAATTGTTGCTCGCGCAGAAAGCGGGTCAATTCCTCGCGCAGCACGGTGCCGTTGGGCAGCCACAGTGGCAGACCCTTGCCAACAAGGGGGTCAATGGTGAACAGCTCCAGCTCGCGGCCCAGCTTGCGGTGGTCGCGCTTCTTGGCTTCTTCCAAGCGTTCCAGGTATTCGTCCAACTCTTTTTGGGAAGCAAAAGCCACGCCGTAGATGCGCTGCAAGATCGGATTTTTTTCGTTGCCGCGCCAGTATGCGCCCGAGGTGCTGGTCAGCTTGAAGGCGGTGGGCAACTTGCCAGTGCTGGGAAAGTGCGGCCCCCGGCACAAGTCCACGTAGTCGCCTTGCGTGTAGAAGGTGATCGGCTCGTCGTCGGGCAGCTCCGAGATCAGTTCCACTTTGTAAGGATCGTAGCTGAACTGCTCCAGCGCCGCCGCCTTGCCCACGTCAGCCCGTGTGATGTCCAAGTTGCGCCCGATGATCTCGCGCATGATGGCTTCAACATCCGGCAAGTCTTCTTCGCGCAGCGGCTCGGGCAAATCAAAATCTTGATAAAAACCGTTCTCGATGCTCGGCCCCACCCCGCGCTTGACGGCTTCCTTGGGAAACCCCTTGCGCCCGTAGTATTCGCCCACCGCCTGACTCATGGTGTGGGCCAGCGAGTGCCGGAAGACGCTCTGGGCCTGTCCAGGGTTTTTCTTGGTGATCAGGCTGATTTCTGCGCCTTCGGGCAGCGGCGTGACCAGATCCGTCAGCACGCCGTTGGCAGTGGCGGCCAGGGCGTCTTGTGCCAGGCGCGGGCCGATGGCTTTGGCGGCGTCGAGTGCAGTGGCGTGTTCGGGAAGGTCGAGTTGTTTTCCGTCAGGTAAAAAAACGTGCATGGTGACTCCTGTTTGGCTTTCTGAAAAGGGGAACGGCAGCGCGACGCAACAAAACGCCTGAGAGCAAAATGGCAGCTCTCAGGCGCAAAGAGTTCGCGTGACGGATTGTCTTGAACTCAACAGGCCAGCGCCGCGCATCATCGGGTTGGAATGATGGGGGAAAGGCCGCATGGAGCCAGTCTAGCAGAGGAGACCGTGCGGGGCGGTCACTGTGCCCAGTATTCGGCAGCCCCGCCCTGGACGGCTGGTGCGAGATGATTCCGATCCCAGTCCCATAAGTTGAGCTGAGGATTGAGTCTGCTTAGCTTTTGTTCGCCAGCACCACCCCGAAGATTCCTTGCGGCTCCGTCCACTTTGCTCCAGTCGTGAAGCCGCCTTCCTTGGCCCATCCTTCGATCAGCTCGGCGCTCCTGAGGCGCATCACCCACAGGTCTCCGGTGTTGGAAGGTAAGGTGCGGGCAATAAATTCCACCTGCGGGTGGGTCGGCTGCAAGGTGTAGATCAGCGTGCCAGTGGGCTTGAGGACGCCGCTCAGCTGTTTGAAGTGGTGATGGATCAAATCATCGTTGGCCAGGATTTCGTGCAGACCCGAGACGATGGCGATGTCCATCAGGCCGCCTTCCGTTGCCTGCGCCAAGTCAGCGTCGCTGAAGGCGTCGGCCCGCTGATAAGTCACGCCGTGCACCCCGAGTTTCTGGCCCAGAGCTTGAGCGCTGTCCACATTGACCTGAGCGTAGTCGCGCAAAGTCGCCTGCACCGTCACGTCGGGCCGCTTGTCTTGGAACTCCCGCAAGACTTCCAAATCGTAACGTCCGCCGCCGCAGGCCACGTCCAGCAGCCGCAGGGTGTCGCCCTGCGCGGGCGCGTGTTGGTGCAGCGCTGCCCGCAGGGCGTCCTTGACCAGTTCGCCGCGTGCACGAATCCCCGTCCAGCCCGGTGAATTGAGGTAGACGCGGTCAATCAGTTTGCCGAGCGGCCCCTTGCCAGTGGGCGTGTTCTGGTAGACGTGTTCCAGCATCACGCCCGAATCGAAGCCGTGCTCGAAGCCGATGCTCAGACCCTTGCTGAGTGGGCTGGCCAGCTTCATGATGCGGTGAACCGCGCCGTAATACCAACGCTTGGGGCTGATGAGGGGCAGTGGACGGGCCAGCTCTTCATAGGTTGGGGTCATGACTGAGCTTAGCAGTTGACAGAGTGTCAGCAATTGAGGCGAAGATAAAGGGGGCTTGGGACTTTCGTCCCGCTGATGGGTTGGCTGCTCAGTCCCACACGGCAGTGGGCAGCTCCGCGTCCAGCGCGTCAATCGCCGCTTCCACCGCCCGTGTAAAGGCCTGCTTGTTCTTGGGATCGGACTCCACCGCTTCACCGATCGCCGCATACAAATTGAGCGGCACCGGAATCCACTCGCCTTTGGGCAGCGCGTGACCCAGCCCGCGCAGCGCCACCGGAATCACCGGCACTTCAGGATGTCGGCGGGAGAGGTGAGCCAGGCCAGTTTTGAACGCTTCGCGCACTTCGGGCTTGCCGCGCGTGCCTTCAGGAAACAGCAGCACGATTTCGCCGCGTAACAAGGCAGCGCTCAGCGGCGCGAGTGGGTCGGCGCGGCGGCCTCCCTCGGCGTGGCGCTCAATCAAAATGGCTCCGATCAGATTCTGAGTAATCCAGCGCACCGCGCCCGACTTGCCGAAATAGTCGGCGGCGGCGGCGGGCCTGACCGTTCTGAGCGCCCCTAGCCGAAACAAGGAGAGCAGCAGCAAGGTGTCGAGGTGACTGTTGTGGTTGGCGACCATGATGGCGGGGCCGGTTTGTGGCAATCTCTCACGGTGCCGCACGCCCAGCCCGAACCCCAGCAGCAGTGCGGGCCGAACCACCGCCGCGAAAAAGAGCGGGCGCAACCACGGATGCGGGCCAGCCGAATCAGAGTCGGGCATCAGCGGTAAGGCCCGTAGACGAAGTAGTAGATGAAGTGGAAAAACACCGGAGCCGTGAACATCAAGCTGTCGACCCTGTCCAGAATGCCGCCGTGGCCGGGAATTAAGCTGGAGGCGTCCTTGACCCCCAGATCACGCTTGACGGCGCTCATGGTCACGTCGCCGATGAAGCCGACGGCGGGCAGCAGCAGGCCCAGAATCAGCGCTTCCCAAACGCTCAGCGGGGTAATGACCGGCGCAATCACCACTGCCAGCACCGCCGTGCAAATCAGGCCGCCGATAAAACCTTCCCAGGTTTTGCCGGGACTGACCTGCGGCACGATTTTGTGTTTGCCGAAACTCTTGCCGCTGACATACTGCGCCACGTCGTTAAACTGCGTCACCAGTACCACGTAGAGCAGCAGACCCACCCCGCCCGCCGGATGCAGTGGCGGCAGCACCAGCAAGTAAGCCAGGTGGCCCAAGCAAAACACCGTCATCATCAGGCCCCAGTGGAGGGTGGAGCTGGCCCGCAAAAAGTTCTGGGTGATGCCGGTGAGCATCAGCCGGAAGGGCAGCAGCAAAAACAGGTAGACCGGCACGATGATAATGAACATGCCGTAGCGTCCGGTAAAGACCCACAAATATTGCAGAGGAATGGCGAGGTAGGCCCACAGCAGCACCTTGCGGTCGGCGCTGCGCTGCGGAATCAGGCTGAGGTATTCCTTGAGCGCCAGATAAGACAAAAACATGATGAAGGCGATGCCCACCCGTTTGCCGACCAATACCGCCAGCACAAACAGCCCCGCCATCACCCACCACGCCCGCACCCGTGAGATCAGTTCGGGGCTGCCAGCCCTTCCGCGCAACTTGGGCACGAGTTCGGAGATAAAAGTGGCGATCAGCAGCAGCAGCAAGATCAGGCCCAGAATCAGACCGACGCCGCCGCGCAAAGTGTCCAGGATACCCTGCATCAGTTTGCTTCCCCCAGGCCGCGCTGCACTCGGTTGGCGATGGTCAGCGCCGCAAGAACGCACAGCACCGCCAGCACCACCGCCAGCCACACCCCCGGCGCGACCCCAAAACCCAGCAGCAGGGCCAGTACGCTCAGCCACAGCGCCCGGTCACTTTTACCCAGCGGCCCGTCGTAGCGGCGGGTGCCACCGTTGGTTTGCCCCAGCACTCCGGCCAACTCGCCAGCAGCACTGAGCGCCACCAACATGGCGGCGGGCCAGCCGTAAGGCAGCAGCGCGAACGGCAAATACAGTGCCGAATCCGAAACCACGTCGCCCAGCTCGTTGAGGTACGCCCCGAGGCGGCTGACTTGATGGCGTTCGCGGGCGATGAGACCGTCAATGGCGTTGAGGGCCATCCGGATCAGCAAAAACGCGGGCAGCAAAAAGAACACCCAGCGCCCGCCACCCACGATATTGATGGCCAGCCCCGCGCCCAAAACCACCGACAAGAACATGGCGCTTAGCGTCACGGCGTTGGCGCTCACCCCCAGGTCGGCCAGACGGTAAGCCAGCGGGCGCAGCAATTTTTGAAACGCGGGTTTGGCAGCGTATACGGTCATGGGTTAAGGCCTCCGGTCGCCTTAGCTTATGTCAGGGCGTGCTGGAGTGGGGGTTGAGCTTTTGTTGCGGGGCGGTAAGGCAGGGAGCAAAACACTCAGGTCAAACACTCAAGTCACCGGCTCGCCCTCCGCCGCGTCTTCCTGAGCGGTTTTCTTGAGTTTCTTGGCGAGTGTGGGCAAGGTCAGGCCCTGCACCAACATGCTGAAGACCACCACTGCGTAGCTCAGCACCAAAAAGGTGCCGCGCAGCGGATTGTCAGGCAAATTGAAGGCCAGCGCCAACGTCACGCCGCCCCGCAGGCCCGACCAGATCATCACCCGTTTGGTGTAGGGCGCAAAGGTTTCGCGGTTTTTGAGCAAAGTCACTGGCAGCCACACGCCAATGGCCCGCGCCACCAAGTTCAGCCCGATCACCGCCGGAGCCAGCAGCAGCAGCAAGGTGTTGACTTTGAGGCTCAGCACTTCAAAGGCCATCACGGTAAACAGGGCGGCGTTGAGCAGGTAATCGATAAATTGCCAGAAGCCAAACAGCCGCGTCCGGGTGTCTTCCAATTGGCGGCGCTCGTCGCCCGACAAACTGCCCAGCCAGCCGCTTTGTTTGGCCCGCCGCCGCCAGATTTGCAGCAGAGCCGAGAGGGTCAGGCCGCTGGCCGCCACCGTCACTGGCCCGCTGACGCCCAACCACTGCGCCAGTGCGTTGCCGCCCACCACCATCGCCAGCGAGATGGTTAGGCGAGTGTTTTCTTCGCGCGGCACCTGCCTGATCAGCAAAATAGCGGCCAGACCCAGCAGCGCTCCCACCAGCAAGCCGCCCAGCATCTCGCGCAAAAACAGCAGCGCCGTGCTCAGCACCGTGACCGTTTGAGCGGCCTCTCCAGCGGCGGGCAAGGTGGCGGCCACCAGCACGGTAAAGGCCACCACACCCACGCCGTCGTTGAACAGGCTCTCGCCAGCGATCAAGGTCTCCACCGTTTTGGGCACGCGGGCGGCTTGTAGCATCGGCAGCACCGCCACCGGGTCGGTGGGCGCGATAATCGCTCCGAACAGCAGCGCCAGCGGCCAAGTGATCGGCAAGCCCGCCCAGTTCAGCAGCCCGTAAAACCCGCCGCCGAGCAGCAGCATGGTGATCAGGGTGGTCAGCAGGGTCATGGCAATGACGGCCAGCCGCTTGCGAAACAGCAATTTCACGTCAATTTGCATGGCGCTGGAAAACAACAAGAAACTCAGCAGCCAGTCGAACACCAGCGTGCCAAACGGAATGCCCTGCACCAAATCACGGACACGCCCGGCGGGGGGCCAGCCCAGTGAATCGGCCAGCGCCACCGCGCCCGCGATGACCAGGCCGCTGAGCAGCATGGCGATGGTGGGGGAGAGTTTCCAATAGCGGCTGTTGAAATAGGACAGCGCCGAGATCAGCACCATAAAGACGCCGAAGAGTTCGCTGGAGGACAGAGCGTCAGGTGACATGGGGTAGTGTAGAGCGGTCAGAAGGACAGTGAGCTCAAACTCAGCTTAGGACAGCGGTTGTCTTAGGAGTCGCGCTCTGGGTGCGGGATAATGGTGTTGGTCTCACCAAAGTCAGGCAGAAGTTTGTGCTGCAAGCTGATGCCTGACCAGCTCCCAATTATCCTCAAAATTTGTCATCTGAGAGGCGTCAATGCGGGCATCAAATGAAGCCGGGTTGTGTGGGCGATGCCAAGGTATCTTCCGCTCTTTCATGTATTTTCGGTAGGCTGCAGTCAGAATGCCCTGCACGTCGCGCTTGGTCAAGATAAAAAATCGATCTCTAAGGTTGTCGCTCTGCTGGGCAGCGCCTCTCGGGGCAATGGCAACGAAAACATAGATCAGATTGGGATGATCAATCTCCTGATCGCCGCCGTCTATCTGGTCGCCGTCCACAACAGTCAGTTTCAGCCATGAGTCCGCTCGGGAAGGCCACTGCGTACCACGCGCTGCTTTGACCTGAATGGCAACAGAGCGGCACTGCTCGTCTGCCACCAGCAGATCAAAGGCCGGAACGTTTCCTGCAAAAGGGGCTGCCACCAGATCCAATTGCCGCCCCATCTCAGCACACACTAGAAACTCTCCAATCTGTCCAGTCAGCTTATTGCTCAGGCCGCTTGCCAACTTACCCACCTCCCAGTATTGCCCAACCGGGCCGAGCGCACCGCGCTGGAAAGTGATCAGCCAGCGCAGCATCAGCCTTAATAAAGCCCATGTCCAGCGGCAGCACCCGCTCAAAGTCGGTGGATGGCAGTGAACGAATGCCGAGGCTCACCCGCCGACTTCCTCGACCAAAAATTCCATTGCAAACCTGTAGCCGGCAAAACCCAACCCGCTGATTTTACCTTTGCAGACCGCCGCCGTCACCGACTTGTGCCGGAACTCCTCGCGGGCGTCTACGTTGCTGATATGCACTTCCACCACCGGCACATTCTGCCCACCGATGGCGTCGCGCAGGGCGTAGCTGTAGTGGGTCAGCGCACCAGGATTGATCACGATGCCGGTAAAGCCGTGTTCTTCGGCGTCGTGAATCCACTCCAGAAGCTGGCCCTCGAAGTTGCTCTGGCGGCACGTCACGGTGGTGCTGAGTTCACTGCCCCACAGTTCGCACTGCCGTTCCAGTTCTTCCAGCGTCAGGGTGCCGTAGACGCCCGGTTCGCGCTTGCCGAGGCGGTTGAGGTTGGGGCCGTTGAGCACTAGGAGCATGGAAAACCTCGGTTGGGGAGAGGGTGTGTGAGCGTCAGCGATTGCCCTAAATCTAAATCTCCTCCACCCATATCCCAAAAGCTCGCCGCAAAATGTCTTCCGGCACCCGCGCCAGATAAGGCTGTGCCAAGTCGCAGAGCAGCACGAAACGCACGCCCTCAGCGTCGGCTTTTTTGTCGCGGGCCATGTAAGGCCAGAGGTCTTCAAAAGTGAGTGGAGGCAGCGGCTGGGGCTTTTGGTACTTTAAAAAGGCCCGCGTGTCATCGGTCAAGTCTTTGCCGCCCATTTCACGCGACAGCAGCGCGGCGTAGTGCATGCCGTAGCCCACCGCTTCGCCGTGCGTGATTGCTTGGTGGGTGACTGCTTCCAGCGCGTGGGCCAGCGTGTGCCCAAAGTTGAGGTACGCCCGCTCACCCTGCTCGGTCAGGTCGCGGGTGACGACTCCGGCCTTGACGGCAATCGCGTCGGCAATAATCTGCGGCAAGCTGGCGTGACCCGGCACGAACTCAGGTGAGAGTACCCGCTCAAGCAGGCTGGGGTCGGCGATCAGGCCGTGCTTGTAGGCCTCGGCAGCGCCCTCGCGGAAGGTGGCGGGGGGCAGCGTGGCAAGCGTGTCCACGTCTACCCAGACTTGCTTGGGCGGCCAAAACGCGCCCACCAGGTTTTTGCCTTCCGGTAAGTTGACTCCGGTTTTGCCGCCCACTGCTGCGTCCACCATGCCCAGCAGCGTGGTCGGCACCGAGTAATAAGCCACCCCGCGCAAGTAACTCGCCGCCGCGAAACCTGCCAGATCGGTGACGGCCCCGCCGCCGAGGCCCACCACCGCGCTGTCACGGGTCAGGTTGGCTTGGGCCAGTTCAGAGAGCACGCTTTCCAGCACGCTCAGCGTTTTGCAGGCGTCGCGGGGCGGAACCACGATCATCACGGCAGGGGAGAGGGCGGCCCGCACTTGCTCAACGAACTGATTTGGCAAATCACTGGGATAGATCAGTGCCACTTGCTTATGCGGCACTTCAAGGTGGGCCAGCAAACCGGAGCCGACTTCCACGCGGTAGGGCAAAGCGCCGCCGACTTCGATGGTCAGGACTTGCCCAAGCGGCTCAGTCGCAGGCACGCTCCACCTCCTGCCAGTCCAGCGCCGTTCGTTCGGCGTCGGCTTCGTGCTGGGCGTCGGCTTGGGTGTCTTGCCAGTCCCACAGCCGCTCCACAATTTCGGCCACGATCTCCTCCGAGGGCCGTCCGTCGCTGTGAACGTGAATGGTGCCGTGCTGGTACGCGCCTTCGCGCTCACGCATCAGTTCGGTGATGCGTGTCAGGGGATCGGGGACGTGGAGCAGCGGGCGATCCGAATTCTTGGTGCGGGCGTAAACCGTTTCGGGCGTCGCAGTCAGCACCACCACGGGGCCGCGCCGCAGCAGTTCGCGGCGGTTGCTCTCGTGGACAAAAGTGCCGCCGCCGAGGCTGACCACCGCGTAATCTAAGCGGGTCACGCGGCGCACCACTTCCGATTCGCAGGCACGAAAAAAGCCCTCGCCGCGCTCGGCGAACACCTCGGGAATGGTTTTGCCGACCACCCGCGAAATCAGTTTGTCGGTGTCTACAAAATGCAGCGAGAGTTCGCGGGAAAGCTCCCAACCGATTCGGCTCTTGCCCGTCCCCATAAAGCCCGCCAACGCGATCCAGTTCGCGGGGCGGTCAATCAGGCTGGGCAAATTCATGCTTTGCAGTCTAGACGATGTGCCCGCTTCAAAACCCCCAGTTCGCTCACCGTCTGCAAAGAGAGTGTGGTTGAGCTGGGCTTTCAAAACTTCTTCCGGCACTTCTTTGAGGTGGGCGGCCAAACCCAGTTCCAGCGCCGATTCAGAAATCAGCGGCAACGGATGGGGAGTCACCGGCCCTAGTAGTGTTGCGCGTAGCTTCGCGCCGCTTGGACCCGCTCCAGAAGTTCGGGGAGACTATCGCCGCCGAACCGCTCCATCACCGCGTCGGCCAGCACCCAGCCGATCACCGCGTGCAGCACAATTCCGGCGGCAGGCACGGCGGAGGTGTCGCTGCGCTCTTTGGCGGCGTCGGCGGGTTGATGACTTACCACGTCTACGGTGGGCAAGGATTTCATCAGCGTGGCAATCGGCTTCATGGCCGCCCGCACGATCAGATCTTCGCCGTTGGTCATGCCCGCTTCCAAGCCGCCCGCGCCGTTGGTTTCGCGGCGGTAGCCGTGACCGCCCTCGCCCACATACACCGCGTCATGCACTTTGGAGCCGGGCACACGGGCATTTTCAAAGCCGGTGCCTATTTCCACACCCTTGATGGCCTGCGTGCCCATCACGGCGGCGGCAATCCGCCCGTCGAGTTTTCGGTCCCAGTGGACATAGCTGCCGAGGCCCGGTGGCAAGCCCCGAAAGCGAATTTCCACGATGCCGCCGAGGGTGTCGCCGTCTTTCTTGGCCTGATCGATGCCGTCACGCATGCGTTGTTCGGCGTCCTTGTCCAGCACTCGCAGATCAGACGCTTCAATTTCATCCAACCTGTCCCAGCCAAACGTGCCGAGGGCGTCCACGCCGCCGAGGTGGGTCACGTAGCTCACTCCGTCGATGCCCAGTTCGCTCAGCAGCTTGAGGGCCACCGCGCCCACCGCCACCCGCGCCGTAGTTTCGCGGGCTGAAGCGCGTTCCAGCACGTCGCGCAAATCCTTGTGGCGGTATTTGATGCCGCCGGTGAGGTCGGCGTGGCCGGGGCGGGCCTCGGTCAGCGCTTTCTTGCGCGGCTCGCCGCCTTCTTCGGGCGACATGATCTCCGTCCAGTTGCGGTGGTCTTTGTTCTCGATCACCAGCGTCACGGGCGCTCCGGTGGTGCGTCCGGCCCGCACGCCGCTCATGATCTGGGCCTCGTCGGTTTCGATGACCATCCG
The DNA here is from genome assembly GCF_007280555.1 of Deinococcus detaillensis. NCBI lineage: Bacteria > Thermotogati > Deinococcota > Deinococci > Deinococcales > Deinococcaceae > Deinococcus > Deinococcus detaillensis. The sequence goes on from NZ_VKDB01000001.1 coordinate 393,317, forward strand.
CCGCCCGCGTCCGTAGCCACCCTGGCGCTTGCGCAGCATCGGATCGATATCGGCCTTCAGCAGCGGCAATTGGGAGGGCAGACCCTCGATGATGGCCGTCAGTTGCGGCCCGTGCGATTCTCCAGCGGTCAAAAACCTCATGCCTCCAACTTTATCAGGCTAGGGGGACCGGTTCTGGGCGTTGCCCAGACGACAGGGCACAAAACGAAAACAGACCCAGCGCACGGGGCGGCGAGTCTGTTTTGGGCCAGAGGCGTAATGTTTGCTTATTTGATTACAGTACCAGTGATGACCACCATCAGCTGCACTTGGTCTTTTTTGCTGCTTTGATTGCCAAATGCGCCGCCTACCACTGGAATGCTGGACAAGAAGGGCACACCGCTTTTGTTAGACGTTTCGTTTGTGCCAAGCAAACCGCTGAGCAACACAGTTTCACCGTTCTTAAATGAGATTGTAGACTGGGCCTCACTGCTGGTCAGGAGAAAATCTCCCGCTGCGTTCGAGCTTAGTGTTGGCTGAGCACTCACTTCACCACGCACTCTTACTGTAATGGTGCCATCAGGCGCAACTTGAGGATCATAGAAGCCCAAGGTAACACCGTAAGGATAAGTTTTCTGAATTGACTCACTACCCCCCGTGCCAACACGGTTAATCTCTAATGTACCACCAGACCTTACGAGAGCTGCTGCTCCCGCTGCTGCATTTTGTGTCACGCTGGTGTTAGTTAAATTGCGCTGTCCGCTCTGCATACTTACTGAGCCATCGTAAACACGTTTCGTCTGGCCTTGCGATTCCATAGCTGTCAAGGTTGGCAAGATATTAAAGCCACCAACCAAGGCGCGAGTTGGATCAAAGGCCGCTGTGAGCGCCGAATTACCATCGCTACCGGGTGCAATGCCCAGCGAGAAGCCGCCGAAGCCCGCTTTCCAGTTGACACCCAGCGCCCGCATGGCCGTATCGGTGATTTCCTGGATACGGACTTGCACGTTGACCTGCGGAACGCGCTGGTCGAGGCTGGGAATCAGCTCGGCGATCTGGGCGACCTGTTGTGCGGTGCCGCGCACAATCAAGGTATTGGTGCGCTTATCGGCGATGATAGTGGCATCGGGAGTAGCTGGAGCAACGGCAGCGGTGTCCGGTTCAGGACTGGCTGGATTGGCGGCGGTGGTTGGTGCTGGAGCAGTAGCCTGAGCAGCCTGAGCTTGCCGGGCCTGGGTTGGGGTCAGTCCGGAGAGCGCGGCTGCCGATACGGCGGCGTTGTTCTGGAGCTGGCTACCGCTGGTCTGTGTGGTCAGGTCGCGGGCCAATGAGCCTTCAAGCACTGCTTTGACGCTCTCCGCGCTGGCGTTCACGAGCTGAAAGACTTTTTGCTGAATCTCGGGGCCGTTCGACACGGCAATGGCCTTGTCGACCTGGCCCAGCAGGGTGCTGGCGGCGCTGAGCTGATCCTGGGTGCCGTTGAGCACCAACTGGCCGGTGGTGCCGACGGGGGTGATCTTGAGCGCCGGAAACTGCGCGGTCAGCAGCGCGGCGATGTCTTTTTGGCTGCCCTTCACGCCGTACACCTGCTGGCGCACATCCGGGTTTTGCTGCACCGAAGGCGCGCGGTCCACTTGTGTCAGCAGCGTCAGGGCCGCGTCGATCTGGGTCTTCTGACCGCTCAGAATCAGTTGGCCCGTTTTGCCGACTGCCGTGACGGCCAGGCCGGGGTACTGATCTTTGATAAGGGCCACCGCGTCGTCCTGAGCACCTTTGACGTTGTAGATGGACTGAATTACCGGACTGACCGGTACCACCACTTTGGCGAGTTCCGGCGGCTGGGAAGCGATAATTTCTTTGACCAGCGCTTCGACCTGCGAGACTTCTTGGTTGTTGCCGCGAATAATCAAGCTGTTGGAAACCGGTTCGCCGACGATTTTGAGTGTGGGCGAGTCGAGAACGATGTCGCCGCCTGCCGTCTGGGGAGCGGGGCTGCCCGGCGTGGCGGTGACCGGCGCTGAAGTTTGGCGCGTTCCGAAGGCCAACTTGACGCGCTCTCCCACCAAGCTGGCGTCCAGCGTTTTAGGCAACACGACGATCCGCTGAATCGGGTTTTTGCCGACGCGCAGCACTTCGCTGCTGCCGAGTTTGACCACGTCATAGTTCAGGCCGTACACGTCCATCAAAAAGGGCCAGACCTGATTAAAAGGTTTGCTGGCAAAATCGTAAGTGAGCTGTGTCGCAGAAACGCCGGGTTGAGCGGCCTGAGGCGTGGCTGCGTCGCTGGGCACGCCTGAGCCGCTGCCGACGCCGGGGATAATGAGGCTGTCGAGCGCCGGGTCGAGAATCAGTTCGTAGCCTGCCGACTTGGCCACAGCCGTCAGGAGCGCCATCAAGCCGGTGCCGTCGCGCACGATTTTGAAGGTCACGTTGGCCTTCGACAAGCGGGTATCGGCGCTCACGGCGTTCCCGGTTTGGGCGCTTTGGGCGCTGGCGGCGCTCAGCGCGAGAGTTAAGAGCAAAATCAGGCTACGGTTCTTCATGGCTCACCTTTTGTCGAGTTGGAGGGTTTTGGCGGTGTTGTCGAGGGCCAGCGTGGCGCTTGAAGCAGTGACTTCGCGCACATTGATATTGGTATCGGGAATGTTCTGGCCCACCGAGACGACCACAAAGCCCCGGTCGGTCTTGAAGACGGCGGTGTTGAGCGGCCCCAGCACTGCCGAGTTGAAGCTGAGATTGCGCTCTTGGATGTAGCGCTCCAAGGTGTTGAGCGGCGCGGCAGAAGTCGGCGCGAGCGCTTGTCCAGCGGAGTTGGCGACGGGAGCGGCGTTGTTGAGCTGGGTAATTACGCCGGGGGCCGCGTTGGTGGCCGTACCGCCGGTTGTCCCTGCCGCACCGACCAGCGGATTAACACCGGGCAGTTGCAGTTTCGGCGTTTGGCTCACTCCCGGCACGCTGATACTGGCCTGAGCCTGAGCGCGGGTCTGCGCCGCTTTGATGTCAGCTTCGCGCTTGGCTTTTTGAGCGGCGGCCAATTTGGCTTTGGCTTCAGCGATGGCCTGCGCCTTGGCCACTTTATCGGCCTCGGCTTTTTGAGCGGCGGCCAGTTTGTCGGCAGCGGCCTGCTGCACTTTGGCGGCTTTGGCCTGCTCAACTTGGGCCTTGTCGGCCGCTTGCTGAGCGGCTTTTTGGGCTTTGGCGGCGTCGAGTTGTGCCTGCTTTTGGGCAGCGGCTTGCTGGGCAGCGTCACGCTGAGCCTGTGCGGCGGCTTGCTGAGCGGCTTGTTGCTGAGCTTTCTGCGCTTGCTGAGCGGCGTCGCGCTGAGACTGAAGTTGGGCCTGTTCAGCCTGCGCCGCTGCTCGTTCAGCTTGACCTTGCTGACCCTGCTGGCCGGTCTGGCCCTGAGCGCCGTCAGCGCCTCGAGTGGCAACTGGCGCTCCGCTTTGAATATTGGGCTGCGGCAGGATACCGCCGATGCGCGGGCCGCTGGACAAGCCGCCGTTTCCGGAGGGGCTGCCCGTAGCATTTCTAGAATTGTTGTCGGCCACCACGATCGGAGCGCTGGGGAGCACGCCGGTGGTGCGAACCGGTGAGGCAATCGGCGAGGTGGGGGTGGGGCGCACCGGAGTGGCCGTGGACGCAGTGGCGACTGGCGCGGGCGCACCCGAGGAGTTGGCATCCGGCACCACGTTCAGCGGGCTGAAAGGATTGACCGTCGGTACGCTGGCCAGCGGCTCATTGGGATTGATGCCCGAAGGCGGGCGCTGCACGTCGGCGTTGGTTTCGGTGGGTGTGCTGGCGGCAGGAGCGGTGCTTGTGGCCGCAGTATCACCGGCAGGAGCGCTGCTCAGCGGCGGAATGCTCAGCACGGCACTGGTGCGGGCCGGAGAAATGGTCGTGCTGGAAGGGGTCGGCGCTTGTGGGCTGCTGGCCGCTTCCGAGCCGCCCTGAGCGGTAGGCAGCCCCGAGGGCGAACTGCCCAGCGTGGGCGCAGCGCTTAAGCCGGGCGCGGTGGAGCCGGAGGCGGTGGGCTTGGGCGTCGCAGGCTTGACGGCGCTGGGCAGCGACTTGTTGGGCTGGGCTGAACCGGGCTGGATGGTACCCAACTTGGCAGCCGTTGCCGCCGCTGGGTCAGCTTTGCCGGTGGCGTTGGCCGTGCCTGAATCTGGCGTACCGGACAGTGCGGTGGTGGTCTGAGCAGGCGTTACCGGCGCACCGCCCGGCACGGTGGCGGTCGGCGAAACCGGAGCTGTGGCGGTGGGCACGTCGCTGGGAGCCTGAGCGCTGGCGTCGCGTCCGGTATTCCAAGTGTACCAACCGCCTACCAAGGCGACCAGCACCAGTACCGTCAGCAAGATTCTCATTTCGGGTGAGAGTTTGAGGGGCGCTTTCACGAATTGCCTCCCGCAGGAGCGCTGGGCGCGGACGGTGTGGCGGGTGCATTTGGCGTCGTTGGGGCCGCGCCGGGTGCACCTGCGGGCGTGGCCTGCGTGCTGCTCGGATCGAAGGTGTAGACGGTCATGTTGATGACGCTGTTGAGGTTGGGATCGGTGTCATTGGGCGCGGGCAACGTCATATTGACGCTGGTGATCTTGGAAAAGCGGCCCATCGTCTCCACCGAGCGCAGGGTACGGAACGTCGGTGCGAAGCGGCCCTGCACGTTGAGATTGAGGTTGACCGCCTGCACGCCAGCGGGCAGATCGGCTTCGGCGCTGCTGGCCACCGTGATGCCGTCGATTTTCCCTCCCGCTGCGCTGGCACTGTCCTGCACGTCGCGGATGACTTGTCCCATTTTGACGGTGCTGGGTAGGGCGCGAACGAACACGGCTTGTTCTTGCTCCAGTGCCCTGACATCGGTGCGGAGTTGAGGGAGCTGAGCCTGCTGACCTTGCAAGGTGGCGAGCCGGGTGTCGGCGTCATCTAGGCTGGTTTGTACCGCCTGAATTTCTTGTTGCCGGGCTTGAAAGCGCAGGAAGTACCACATCACCAAAGCGATCAGGCACAGGCCAACCACGATAAAAAACAGGTCGCGGGGTTTGAGTTTGGGCATGGCCGCATTCATTGGGTGGCTCCACTGGTCGGTGCGGCGGGGGCCGCAGGGGCGGGGGTCGTGGGCGTCACGTTTGCCGGGGTGCCGTTAGCAGGTGTGGTGGGCGTGGTCGTGGCCGCCGCGCTGACCGGCGTGCCTGCCAATTGGCCGATGCTGGCGGTAAAGTCAAAATTGTTGGTTGCGGTGTTGCGCTGGGTGCTTTTGAAGTTCACGCCGTACTTGTCTTGGTCGTAAGCGTTTAAAAAGCCGACCAATGTGCTGGTACTCAGCGCCGTGCCGCTCAGGTCGTATTCCTTGCTGGCGGGTTTGCCGTTATAAAGCGTATTGCTGGCGGCTTGGTGCATGTTAAGGCTGCTCAGCGCCACGCCTCCGTTTTGCGGCAACTGCGCCACGAACTGAGCGAGGTCGGTTGACCAGTAGGTTTTGCCGCTGCTGAGGCTCGTGGCAGTTTGGCTGATGGCGGTCAGGCGGGCTTTGTCGGCGGTCAGGCGGCGAAACTCGGGAGCGTCCTTTTCCTCTATACCGCTGATTTGGCCGTTTTCATCATCGAGCCGTTTTTGCAGATTGCCGACCTGAGTGGCCACCACGATTTCGGGAATGGCCACCGCCAGCAAAGTGACGGCCACCGCCGCGACGCCCGCATACAGCCAAACGTTTGGCTCGGTGCGCTTGCGGTACTGCGCCGGGAGGAGGTTGATCTCAACCACGCGAATTCACCCCCCTGAGAGCCAAGCCCAGCGGCACGGTAAATTCCGGCGCGTTGGTCTGGAGGTAGCCGGTGTCTACGCTGGCCTGATCGGTCTGCACCGTCAGCCAAGGACTGGCCACCTCGACCCTAAAGCCCAGCGCGTCGCTGATGGCCGGAGCCAGCCCGCGCAGCTTGGCTCCGCCGCCTGCCAGGAAGGTGCGGTCGATGACGATGTCGCCGGACTGCACCCGGTAAAACTCCATCGAGCGCCGCACTTCGGTAATCAGCTCGCCCAGCACGGGCCGCACCACTTCAAAGACGCGGGCGGGGCTGTACTGCTCCCTGGCCATGTCGAAGTTGAGCAAGTCTTCTTCGTCCTCGGTGGGAGTGGTGGCGGTGGCGTAACCGATCTTGATTTCCTCGGCGGAGGAAAAATCGAGGTCGAAGGCTTTCTGGAGGGCGGTGGTGAAATCGTCGGCGGCCACGTTGATGTTGCGGGCCATCAGCATCCTATCGCCGCGCACCAAACTGATCACGCTGCTGCTCGCGCCGATTTCCATCACGAGGGCCACCTCGTTGCCCTCGGTGTAATTGGTGCCGGTCAGGGTGCTTTTGGTGAGGTGTTCGCCCAGCAAATTGCCGCGCAGGGCACGCAAGGTGGCAAATGACTTGAGGTCGATGACGGTAGGCTCTAGGCCTGCCAGACGCAGCACTTCGACTTGGCGGGCAATCGCCTCGGTGGGCGCGGCGGCGATCACCACTTCCATTTGTCCGTCGTCGTTCGCGCCGGGAATGTCGTCGAGCACGTCAAAGTCGAGGCTCACGTCGTCGATCGGGTAAGGGATATAGCGCTCGGCTTCCCATTTAATGGCTTCCTTGAGCTCCTTCGGATCCATTCTCTGCACCATGATGTTGCGGGTCACAGCCTGCTGGTTGGGCACGGCAGTGACAGCGTATTTGGTGGTGATGCGGTGCTGGGCGAGTAAGCGTTTGAGTTCGCTGGCCACCGCCTGCGGCTCGATCACGAGGCCGTCTCGCATGCTGCCAATCGGAGTCGGAACCATGACGGCGTGCTGGAGTACGGGCGGCGAACCGGGCTTGAGCACCACCACTTTGATCGAACTGGTGCCGATCTCGACCCCGATGGCCACTGGTTTTGAATTGATGAGCCGTTGTAGAAAACTCGACATGCTTCCTCCAGGAGTTGCGTTGATTTTACCATTTCCTCATGAACATCATCATGAAGCGGTCACTCCTGCGTCTAGAGGGTTAAGAGCGGGAAGGGGGCGCGACAATGGCATCAGATCATGCAGGCGCTTTCAATTTTCTGACAGCTTTTTTTGCGGCGAATTATTTGTCTGGGCGCACAAAAACCCGCGCTCTGGGTCACGAAGACGCCGAGGCGCGGGAAAACGGCACAGCAAGCTGAATTTACTTGCGGGGCGGCTGCGCGGGCCGCACTTCGACGCGGCTGGGCAGCGTGCGTGCGGGCATTTTCACCAAATCCACCACGATCTGAGCGATGTCTTCGGGCTGAATCTTCCAGGCGTCACTTTCTGAAGGAGTGTGTCCGCCAAAGTGGGTGGCCACCGACCCCGGCATGATCTGGGTAACCTTAATGTTTAGGGGGCGTAGGTCGAGCATCATCACTTCTGAGAGTCCGTTGAGGCCGAATTTGGAAGCGTTGTAGGCTCCGCCGGCCGCGAAGGGATTTTTGCCGGCCAAGCTGGACAGTGTGATCACGTAGCCGTGGCTTTCCTTGAGGTAGGGAATGGCCGCCTTGACAGTGAAAAAAGCTCCGGTGAGGTTGGTGTCGATCACGGCCTGCCAGTCCTCGGCGCTCATATCCTGGATGGGGGCGAACTTGCCGACGCCCGCGTTGACGAACAGCACGTCCAAGCCGCCGAACGCTTCGGCATGGGCTTTCATCGCGCCTTCCAAGCTGCTGAGGTCGCGCACGTCGCAGACCACGCCCCGCGCAGACTCTCCAAGTTGCTGTGAATTGAGTTGCTGGGCCGCCGCTTCGATCTCACCCTGGTCGCGGCTGGTGACGGTCACGGCGTAGCCTTCTTTGAGCAGCGCCTCGGCGGTAGAGTAGCCGATGCCTTTGCTGCCGCCGGTAATAAACGCGCTTTTCTGGGTCTGGGCCTGCGAATGGGTCTGGGGATTAGTCATAGGGGAAATCTAACACGCCGTGCCCGCCGCTCAGGGTAAGCCGTCAGGCGGCGCAGCATTCCAGCCTATCCAGCTCAAAAAAGCCGCCCGCGCCCACTGGGGGCGTTGGCGGCTTTGTCTTGCGATCAGCTCAGAAATTGAACTTGTCGATGTTGGCCTTGTCGAAGGTGGTGGGAGGCCCCAGCACCACTTCGCCGTTCTTGCCGACGGTGTACTTGCCGAGCTTGCCTGCCGTGAAGGTGTCGCCCTCCTTGCCAGTCACCTGATTGCTGGCCAGCGCGGCGGCGGCGTAGGCGGCCAGGTAGCCGAGGTCGCCGGGATTCCAGAGCTGGAAGGCGGTGACGGTGCCGTCTTTAATGAACGAGCGCATCTGGTTGGGGGTGCCGAGGCCGGTCAGCATCACCTGACCCTTCTTGGGACTGGTCGAGAGATACCGCGCCGCCGCCGCCACGCCGACTGTGGTGGGAGAAATCACACCCTTGAGGTTGGGGTAGGCTTGGAGTAGGCCCTGCATCTCGGTGAATGACTTCTGGTCGTCGTCGTTGCCGTAAGCGATTTTGACCAGCTTCATGTCCTTGTAAGCAGGCTTTTTCAGCTCGTCTTGCATGATCTTGATCCAGGCGTTCTGGTTGGTGGCGTTGGGGGTGGCGCTCAGGATGGCGAATTCACCCTTGTTGCCCATCAGCTTGGCCAGCAGCTCTACCTGCCCCTTGGCAATGCCGTCGCTCTTGGCCTGGTTGATGAAGATCTGGCGGCCTTCGACGGCTACGTCCGAATCAAAGGTAACCACTTTAATGCCCTGAGCCATCGCCCGCTTGAGCGAAGGCACCAAAGCGTTGGCGTCGTTGGCGGCCAGCACGATGGCGTCCTGACGCTGGGCGATCAGGGTGTTGATGTAGCTGACCTGTGAGCTGGCTCCGCCGTCCGACGGCCCCACGGCCTTGCCGATACCGCCAAGTTCCTTGATGGCCTCTAGGCCGCCGTTGTCGGTGGTGGTGAAGTAGGGAATGTTGATGATCTTGGGCAGCATGGCGATCTTGAGGCCCTTTTTATAGGTGTTCTGGACCAGGACCGCCGAAGCGAGGCCAGCGGTCAGGGTCAGGGCGGACAGGAGTACGGTGCGCTTTTTCATGTGGAACCTCCAGATCGGGGAGAGGGGCGAAGGGTGGTGAGGCGGCTGTGGAAGATGAGTGGGAAGTGGGGGCTACTGAATCACGCGGTCCCCTTTGGCGCGGCGGCGCTCGCGGTACGTGCGGAAGTGGCCGAGCAGGTTGGGCACCAGCACCGAGCCGATCAGCAGCAGGCCAGTCACGACGGTCAGCACCTCGTTGGACACATCCACGATGGTCAGCGCTCCGTTGATGATGCCGATGAGAAAGACGGCGGCCACCGCGCCCACCACGCTGCCCTTGCCGCCAAAAATACTGACGCCGCCGAGCAGCACCGCCGCGATCACGCCGAGTTCCAGGCCCACGGCGTTGTCGGCCCGCGCACTGGCAAAGCGGAAGGTATAGACCACGCCTGCCAGTGCCGACATCAGTCCCGACAGCACAAAGAGGCTCAGCTTGACCCGCTCGACCCGCAAGCCCGCGAACCGCGCCGCCACTGGATTGGCTCCGATGGCGTACAAGCTGCGCCCGAAAGCTGTGGCGTGGAGCACCACCACCGTGATGACAGCCAGCACAAAGAACAGCGCGATGGGAATGGGAATCGGCGTGCCCGGCAGCGTGCCAAATCCCAAATTAGTGTAAAAGGCTGGAAAGTCGGCGATGGCCTTGTCGCCCAGCACCACGTAAGCCAGCCCCCGGTAGAGCGCCAGCGTGCCAATTGTGACCGCCAGCGAGGGCAGGCCCAGCCGGGTAATCAGCAGGCCATTGAACAGTCCGGCCAGTGCGCCCACCGCCAAAGCCGCCACAATCGCCAGCGGAATCGGCCAGCCCGCCGCGAAGAGTGCCCCCAGCACCGCACTGGACAGTCCCAGCGTGGAAGCCACCGAAAGATCGATCTCGGCCACGATGATAATCAGGGTCATGCTCAGCGCGATCAATGCCACCTCGCTGAAATTGGCGGTCAGGAAGGTCAGGTTGGAAGCGGTCAAGAAGGCGGGCGAGAGCAGCGCCCCGCCGAAGAGGGCGGCGAAGACCAGCACGATCAAGGTGACTTCCCAGCCCAGCAGAGTGCGCCATTTCATGATTGCCGACCTTTGGCGTTCTGCTTGGCGCTACGGCGAGACACCAGCATGTCCACACTGATGGCTGCCAGCAGCAGCGCCCCCTGAATGGCCTGCTGATAAAAGCCGGGTGCCCGCAGCGTCACCAGAGCGCTGCTCATCACGCCCAGCAGCAGTGCGCCCAGGCCCGCGCCGAGCAGACTGCCCACTCCGCCGTTGATGCTGACGCCGCCGACCACCGCCGCCGCGATCACTTGCAGCTCCAGGCCGCTGCCTGCGTTGGCGTCCACCGTACCGTAGCGGGCCAGATACAGCACGCCCGCCAGCCCGGCAATCGCCCCGCTGAGGGCAAATCCTGTGAGGGTGCGCCGGGTGACGCTGATGCCTGCCAGCACCGCCGCCTCCGAGTTGGACCCCACCGCGTAGTATTCGCGCCCGCCCCGGTACGACCCCAGATAAATCCCGAAGCCCAGCATCACCACGATGACCAGCAGCACCAGATTGGGGACGCCCAGCAGATTGCCCGTCGCAAAGCCCAGAAAGCTCGGCGGCAAGTTGGAAGCGTTGATCTGACCGCCGTGAACCACCGCGTAATCGATTCCCCGAAAGACATACAGCGTGCCGAGGGTGGCGACCAGCGCCGGAACCTTGCCGTAAGCGACCAGTAAGCCGTTGACGCTGCCCAGCACCGCGCCCAGCCCCAGACCGAACAGCAGGGCGAGCGGCACCGGCAGGCCCGGAAAAGCCACGAACAGCGAGCCGGTCAGGAAGGCGCTGAGGCCTACCACGCTGCTGACGCTCAGATCCACGTGTTTCATCAGCAGCACGATGGTCTGACCGACGACTACCAGCGCGATGATGGCCACGTTCAAAAACAGATCCTTGAGGCTGGTGAAGCTGAGAAATAGCGGATTGATGGCTGCCGTACCCAGTGTGACGAACAGCAGCAGCGCCATCAGACTGACTTCCCGCGCCCTGAGCAGCCGCGTCAGGAGGTTCGGGGCGGAGGTCTGAGTCTGAGCAATTTTGCCGGTCACGCCGCGCCGCCCAGTGGACTGCTTTGTTTACGCTGCCCCGTCGCCAGATACATCACGGCTTCCTCGCTGCCTTCCTCGCGGCTGAGTTCGCCGACGAGTTGCCCCTCGCGCATCACCAGAATGCGGTCGGCCATGCCCAGTACCTCCGGCAAGTCCGAGGAGATCATCAGCACGGCGAGGCCCGAGGCGGCCAGCTCCGCTAACGTCTTATGCACCTCGGCTTTTGCGCCCACATCGATGCCGCGCGTCGGTTCGTCCACGATCAGGACGCTGGGATTGGTGGCCAGCCACTTGGCCAGCACCACCTTCTGCTGATTGCCGCCCGATAAGCTGCTGGCCGGGTCGGTCAGGCGGTGGGCCTTAAGTTGCAGCTTGGTGGTCCAGTCGCGGGCGCTGCTGCTCTCGGCCTCGCGGTTCATCAGCCAGCCGCTCCGCAGCCGATTCAAAATGGCCAGATTGGCATTACGCTCGATGCTCATGTCCATCACCAATCCCTGCTGGCGGCGGTCTTCCGGCACCAGACCCAGCCCGGCGGCCATCACCGCCTGCGGGTTGAGCGGCGGGGCAACGTGTCCATTGATCCTGACCTCGCCGCCCTCACGTGGATCGATGCCAAAGATAGCCCGCGCCACCTCGCTGCGGCCCGCGCCCACCAGACCCGCCAGCCCGACGATCTCGCCTTTACGCACTTCAAAGCTGATGTCGTCAAAGACGCCCGCTTGCCTGAGTCCGCGTACCGACAGGGCCACTTCGCCCAAGTGAGCCTCGCCGCGTGGATACAGGTCGCCCAGATCGCGCCCCACCATCTGCCGCACCACCTTATCGGTGTCGTAGTCAGTGATTGGGCCACTGCTGACCCAGGTGCCGTCGCGCATGATGGTCACGCGCTGGCACTCGCCGAAGACTTCTTCAAGCCGGTGGGTAATAAATAGCACCGCCGCGCCGCGTTCCCGCAACGAGCGCACCACCTTGAACAGCCGCTCGGTTTCCGATAATGTCAGCGCCGCCGTCGGCTCGTCCATGATCAGGACATTGGCCTTGAGCGACAGGGCCTTGGCGATTTCGACCAGTTGCTGATCGGCGATGCTCAGGCCGCGCACCAGCCGGGCCGGATCGAGCGTGACGCCGAGTTCGCTCAGCAACCCCGCGACCTGCTGGCGCATGGCGGCCTTGTCGATGCGGCCCAGTCCGCCGGAGGGCTGCCGTCCCATCAGCACATTTTCAGCCACGCTGAGATCAGGAAAGAGGGTCGGTTCCTGATAGATGATGGCAATGCCCGCGTCCCGCGCTTCGCCGGGCGAGTGAAAGTGAACATCTTGCCCGCCGACTTGCAGTGTGCCACTGTCGCGCTTGTGGACACCCGCCAGAATCTTGACGAAGGTTGACTTGCCCGCGCCGTTCTCGCCCAGCAGGGCGTGAGCCTCGCCGGGAAAGAGGTCGATGCTGACATCCGAGAGCGCCTTGACTGGGCCGAAGGATTTGCTGGCGTGACTGAGGGTCAGGAGAGGCTGCCTGTTGGGCTGGGCGTTTTGAAGATCAGTCAAGGTGAAACACCTCTTCCAGTCGTAGAAAACCCTGATCCGGCGTGCCTGCCAGGTCTACAAAAAACGGGGCCATTTCGCTTTGCCAGCGGGCATTGACTTCTGTATTCGCCATGCGGGACTGCGCCGCTTCCAAGCTGGGCGTTTCAAAATAGCCGACGAGTAAGCCGTCCTCTTTGAGAAAAAGCGAATAGTTGTGCCAGCCGGTTGTTGAGAGGGCCGCCAACATCTCGGGCCAGACAGCGGCGTGGCGGGATTTGTACTCTTCTAAGCGCTTGGGGCGCACTTGAAGTAGAAAGCAAACTCGTTGATGGGGTGCGGTCATGGCCCTCCAGAACGCGGGATCGAAATGAACTTTGGACTGGCCCCATTCAACACTACCGCACAAAAAATTGCAAGGGCTTGTTATCTTTTGTCACTTTGATGTTAGAGTATAGCCATGCCTAGTGACACTGTGGCTCCCTTGCCGGGACGCCAGCAAGACATCTTGCGCCGCGCCCTTAGCGAGAAAGTGGTGCGGATCAAAGACTTGGCCGCCGAGTTTGGTGTCCACGAAATGACCGTGCGCCGTGACATAGACGCGCTGTGCGAGCAGGGCAAGCTGCTGCGCGTTCACGGTGGAGCGCAACTGCTCGACAAAACCAGTGAAGAACTTTCTCAGCAATTGCGCTCGGCGCAGCATGTGGAGGCCAAAGAACGGATTGCCCGCGCCGCTCTGGCCCTGATCCAAGACGGCGACACGGTGGCTCTCGACGCCAGCACCACCTGTCTGGCGCTGGCCCGCTTGCTGCCGGCCCGCAAAGTGCAGGCGATTGCTTGCAGCTTGGACGCCGCCAACGTGCTGGCCAGCGGCGGCGTGCCGTTTTTGATGGTGGGCGGCAATTTTCACACGCCTGCCCGCTCGTTTGTGGGGGCATTTTTCACCGATACCATCTCGCGGCTGCATCCGGATCTGGTGTTTTTTTCGGCCAAAGGCTACACCCCCGACGCCGGTTTTACTGATCCTCATTTGCCGGAGGTGGGAGCCAAACGGGCGCTGATCGCCAGTGGCAGCAGCGTGGTGGCCCTTCTGGACGCCAGCAAAGTGGGCCGCCGGGCGCTGGCCACCATCGCCACCCACGCCGACATCAACACCCTGATTACCGACGCCGATTTGCCGCCGGAGCAGCGCAGGCGGCTGGAGGAAGACGACATTCAGGTGATCATGACGGGGTGAGGAGCGGCGTCCTCTTGGCAGAGCTGCAAAGCAGAGGAGGAGCCCATAAGGGTGCTGCCCACGACGACAGTCCATCCACGACGATTGGTGAGCAAAACGAACTTGGCCTTCCCGCCGCTTCAAAAGGAGCCACATGAACCCAGACCTTCTGACCGCACTCAAAGCCCAGCGCATCGAGACGCCCTCGTGGGGCTACGGCAATTCCGGTACGCGCTTCAAGACCTTTGCCGCTGCGGGTGCGGCCCGAACCATCTGGGAAAAGCTGGACGACGCCGCCGAGGTTCAGCGCTTGACCGGCATCGCGCCCGGCGTGGCTATTCACATCCCCTGGGACGCGGTGGACGATTACGGCGAGTTAAAAAAATATGCTTCAGAGCGTGGCCTCACCATTGGCGCAATCAACCCCAACGTCTTTCAGGATGAGGAATACCGGCTGGGCAGCGTCACCAACCCGGATGAAGCGGTGCGCGAACAAGCTATTCAGCACCTGCTCGACTGCGTGGAGGTCATGAAGCAGACCGGCAGCCGCGACCTCTCGTTGTGGTTCGCGGACGGTACCAATTACGCCGGACAGGACGATCTGCGCTCACGCAAACGCCGAATGCGGGCGGGACTGAAGCGCGTTCACGACGCTCTGCCGAGCGGCACTCGGATGCTGGTGGAATACAAATTGTTTGAACCGGCTTTCTACGCTACCGATCTGTTTGACTGGGGCGCTTCGTACTCGCATTGCCTCGCCATTGGAGATAAGGCGCAAGTGCTGGTTGACCTCGGCCATCACGCGCAGGGCGTCAACATCGAGCAGATTGTGGCGTTTCTCTTGGACGAGGGGCGGCTGGGCGGCTTTCACTTCAATGCCCGCCGCTACGGCGACGACGACCTGATCGTGGGCACGTCCAACCCGTTTGAACTGTTCTGTATTTACGCTGAACTGGTTTACGGCGCGAACTCGGCGGACGATTTGACAAAGCAGACCGCTCAGAACTTGTCCTACATGATTGACCAGAGTCACAATATTGAGCCGAAGGTGGAGGCCATGCTGCAAAGCGTGCTGAACTGCCAGGAATCTTATGCCAAAGCTTTATTGATTGACCGTGATTTGCTCAAAGAGGCCCAGAGCAAGGGCGACGTGCTGGCCGCCCACCGCGTCATGATGGACGCCTTCAAAACCGATGTGCGTCCGCTGCTGATGGAACTGCGTGCCGAGATGGGCATTCACTCTGAACCGATTGAGGCGCACCGGCAAAGCGGTTATCAGGAAAAAGTGGCCCGCGAGCGCGGCACCCAGACGGGCGGCGGCGGCTATCCGGTCAAGGGAAAGGCGGGGGTGAGCCGCTAACGATGGGCGGCGAGTCGGTGAGTTTCATTGCCGTGGACTTGGGCGCGTCCAGCGGGCGGGTGGCGCTGGGACGGTTGGAAGGCCAGCCGCCGCAGCAGCGCCTCAGCATCGAGATTTTGCACCGCTTTCCCAACGGCGGCGTCCCCGTGCGCGGCGGCTTGTACTGGGATGTGCTGAATATCTGGCGCGAGATTCTGCACGGCCTCAAGCTGGCGGCTGGGCGCGGCGAGGTTGCCAGCGTGGGCGTCAATACCTGGGGCGTGGATTACGGTCTGGTGGATAAGCGCGGCGAACTGCTCGGCGGGGTGCGCCACTACCGCGATTCACGCACCGACGGCGTGCTGACGCGAGCCTTTGGGTTGATGCCCAGAGCCGACCTCTATGCCCACACCGGCATTCAGCTTTTGCCGATCAACACGGCCTTCCAACTGCTGTGCGAGTCGCCGACGCGCCTTGAATCTGCCCATAAATTGCTGATGACGCCCGACCTTTTTCACTTCTGGCTCAGCGGCAAAGCCGTCTGTGAGCGCACCATTGCCAGCACCTCGCAGATGTACGACCCCCGCAGCCGTGAGTGGTCAAAATCGGTATTAGATGCTCTGAACTTGCCCGCCAATTTACTCCCCGAACCGGTTCCCGCCGGAACGGACTTGGGGCCGCTGACGCCCGAAGTATCTCGCCTGACTAACCTGAGCGGAACGCAGGTGATCGCGCCCGCCGCCCACGACACGGCCTCCGCTGTGGCCGCCGTTCCTGCTGAGGGTCAGGACTGGGCCTTCGTGTCCAGCGGGACATGGACTCTGGTGGGCTTGGAAGTTCCCGAACCTGTGCTGACGCCCGCCGCCCTCGCCGCCGAGCTGACCAACGAGGCGGGCGCGAACGATCAGACCCTGCTGATGAAAAACGGTATGGGTCTGTGGCTCTTGCAGCAGTGCGATTTGGCTTGGAAGTTGGACTACGCTGACCTCTACGCGCAGGCCGCACAGGTTGAAGCTGGCCCGCTGATTGATCCCGAAGATGCCCGTTTTGCCGCGCCGGGGGCTGATATGCCGCAGCGTGTTCAGGCGTATTGCTTGGAAACTCAGCAAACCCCACCCCAGACCCCCGCCGAGATCACCCGCTGCATCGTGGAAAGTTTGGCGCAGGCCACCGCAAAGGCGCTGACGGTGCTGGAGGAGGTCAGCGGTAAGCACCTGAACACCGTTCATATCGTGGGCGGCGGTTCGCAGATTGCCCTACTCAATCAGCGCATTGCCGACCTCTCCGGCAAAACGGTGATGGCGGGGCCAGTGGAAGCCACCCTGATCGGCAATTTGCTGATTCAGGCGCAGACGCTGGGGTATTTGCGGCGGGACGAACTGCGCGGCGTGGTGCGGCGCTCCGAAACTGTGCAGATCTTTGAACCCGCCGCACTGGAGGCCGCTCATGCCTAAAATCCTGAATGAACTGCTCTCGCTCTCGCACACGCTGGGCAACCCGCAGCACCCCTGGGCGATTCTGGGCGAGGGCAACACCTCGGCACGCCTGAGCGCCGACACCTTTTTGGTCAAGGCGAGCGGCTCCGAGCTGCGAACGCTGACCGAGGCCCACCTCAGCGAAGTGCAGTTTGCGCCGCTGCTGGACGTACTGAGCAGTAATCGGCCCTACGCCGACGCCGACATCAAAGCTCTGCTGACCGGTGCCAGTCTGACGCCCGCCCTGCCCTCAGTGGAAACGCTGCTGCACGCCTTCTTGCTGGGCTTGCCGGACGTGAACTTTGTGGGCCACACCCATCCGGTGTCTATCAACGGCCTGACCTGCTCGGCTCGGGGCTGGTCTGCTCTGCAAGCAGGCGGACGGCTCTTTCCCGACGAAATCGTGGTGTGCGGCCCCGCGCCGTGCTGCGTGCCGTATACCGATCCAGGGTTGTGGCTGGCCCGCGCTTTAAGGGACGCCATTGAGTTTCATCAGCAGGCGCACGGCGTCACGCCCAAAACCATCTACCTGCAAAACCACGGCTTCATCGCGCTGGGCAAGTCTGCCCGTGAGGTGCAGGCCGTGACCCAGATGGCCGACAAAGCCGCCCAGATTTTGCTGCATGCCCTCGCCTGCGGCACCCCCACTTACCTGACCCCCGAACAGGTGGCCCGCATCTATCAGCGCCCCGACGAGCACCACCGCCAGAAAGCTTTAGGGCTTTAACCGCCCAGATAAGGAGAACTTATGACCAATACTCAAGCCCGCTCAACTTTGCCCGAAGACCGCTGGAACGACGCCGACGCGCCCAAGTCGGACGGCCTCGCCTCGCTGACTTACCGCTCCAATTTGCTCGGCTCCGACCGTACGCTGGTCAACATTTACGGCGGCAACACCAGCACCAAGAGTGTGGAAAAAGACCATCTGGGCCGCGACGTGACGGTGCTGTGGGTTAAGGGTTCGGGTTCGGACATTGCCACCATCACCGAGAAAGGGTTTGCGGGCCTCAAGCTCGACGAAGTGCTGCCCCTGTTTGACCGCGCCGAGATGTCCGACGAGGAAATGACCGCCTACCTTGACCGCACCGCCTTCGAAGTGGGCCGCCCGCGCCAGAGCATCGAAACGCTGCTGCACGCCTTCGTTCCGGCCAAGCACGTGGACCACACCCACCCCGACGCCATTATTGGCATCGCCTGCACGCCCAACGGCCCCGACGTGATGCGCGAGATTTACGGCGAGCGGGCGGCCTGGGTGGACTTCATCCGGCCCGGCTTCACCTTATCCCAGCAGATCGGCGCGGCGGTGCGCGATAATCCCAAGCTGGAAGCCGTAGTGATGGGCAAACACGGGCTGGTGACGTGGGGTGACACCTCCAGAGAGAGCTATGAATCCACCCTGAAAATTATTGGCGAGGCGCAGACTTACCTGGACGTCCACGCCGAGGCCCAGCCGTTTGGCGGCGCGAAAGTCCAAAGTGTGCCAGCCGACGAGCGTGACGCCCTCCTCTTCAGTGTTTTGCCGATCCTGCGCGGCGCAATGAAGGGGGCGCGTCCGGTGATTCTGGAAGTGGACACTTCTCCTAACATCATGGAATTCGTCAACTCCAACGCCGCCGCCGAGCTGTCGCAGGTGGGCGCGGCCTGCCCCGACCATCTGGTTCACACCAAGCGCGTGCCGCTGTACCTCAACTGGACGCCGGAGCAGGGAGTGGAAGCGCTGATTCAGGCGGCCAAAGACGGTGTGGCCGGCTTCAAGACCGAGTACGCCGAGTATTTTGACGGCAACAAATCGGCAGGCGACGTGATGTTCGCGCCCTCGCCGCGCGTGGTGCTGATTCCGGGCCTCGGGATGGTCACCAGTGGCCCCGACGCGCAGGGAGCCGACGTTTCGCGCCAACTTTATACCCGCGCCATTCAGGTGATGAAGAGCGCTAGCAGCCTGAGCGGCTTCGTGAGCTTGTCTGCCGCCGAGAGTTACGCCATCGAATACTGGCCGATGGAACTCTACAAACTCAGCCTCAAGCCCGCGCCCAAAGCGCTGGAAGGACACGTAGCACTCGTGACGGGCGCGGCCAGCGGCATCGGACGGGCGATTGCCCACCGGCTGGCGGCGGACGGAGCGCACATCGTGATTGCTGATCTGAACGCCGACGGCGGCAAGACCGTGGCCGAGGAAGTGAACAAGCAGCGTGGCCAGCGGCGGGCCACCAGCCTCAGCATGAACGTGACCGAGGAAGGGCAAGTCATCAACGCTTACCACCAAGCCGTGTTGCAGTACGGCGGCGTGGACATTGCCGTCAACAACGCTGGAATCGCCTCCAGCGCCCCGATTGAAGAAACCAGTCTGGAGATGTGGAACCACAACCAAAGTATTCTGTCTACCGGCTACTTTCTGGTGGCCCGCGAAGCCTTCAAGCTGATGAAAGCGCAGGGTACCGGCGGCAGCCTGATTTTTATCGGCAGTAAAAACAGCGTGGCGGCAGGTAAGAATGCGGCGGCTTACAGCACCGCCAAAGCCGCAGAACTCCACCTCGCCCGCTGCCTTGCCGAGGAAGGCGGCGCAGCGGGCATCCGCGTCAACTCGGTGCTGCCCGACGGGATTTTGGCCGGAAGCAGCATCTGGGACGGCAAATGGCGGGCCGAGCGTGCGGCGACCTACGGCCTCGAACCTGATCAACTGGAGGAGTTTTACCGCAACCGCACCACGCTGAAGGTCAATGTGTTTCCCGAAGACATTGCCGAGGCCGCTTACTGGCTGACCTCGCCCGCTGCCGCCAAGACGACGGGCGGCGTGATCACGGTGGACGGCGGGGTGCCGATAGCTTATGTGCGGTGAGCAAAGATCACCCCTGTTGTCGCCGTCCGCCTTGAGGGGAGCGACGCGTGAAAGCGTGGAGAGTGGAGCCAGTACAGCTCTCAAGGAGAGGGGGTGAAGTGAGCAAAGCGGTTGCCCCTCCCACTCGTCACATAGCCGTTGACCTCGGCGCTTCCAGTGGCCGCGTCGCTCTCGGTACGTTCGAAGGCGGCAAGCTCCACGTAGAAATCCTGCACCGCTTCCCCAACGGCGGCGTACCCGTGCGTGGGCAACTCTACTGGAACGTTCTGGGCCTGTGGCGCGAGGTGCTGCACGGCCTCAAACTGGCGGCGCAGCACGGCGAGATTCAGAGCATCGGCGTCAATTCGTGGGCGGTGGATTACGGCTTGCTGGACGCTCAGGGCGACTTGCTGGGCGCGGTGCACCATTACCGCAGCCCCCGCTTAGATGGTGTGATGCAGCGGGTGCGGGCCACGCTGACCGACCAGGCGATTTATAACGCCACCGGCATTCAATTTTTGCCGTTCAACACCCTCTACCAACTCGCTGCCGAACCGCCTGAACGTTTGGCCCGCGCCGACAAGTTGCTGATGATCCCCGATCTGCTGCACTTCTGGCTGTGCGGCGTGGCCGTCACCGAGCGCACCAATGCGAGCAGTACGCAGTTTTTCAACCCTCAAATGGGAAAATGGGCCACCGAATTGCTCGACGCCCTCAATATCCCCACCAGATTGTTGTCCGATATCGTTGAATCCGGCACGACTTTAGGCAAATTGACGCCGGAAGTGGAACGCGAAACGGGGCTGAGAGGCGTTCAAGTGATCCTGCCCGCCACGCATGACACCGCTTCCGCCGTCGCCGCCGTGCCTGCCGAGGGCCAAGACTGGGCTTATGTGTCGAGCGGCACTTGGAGCTTGGTGGGTATTGAAACGCCCCAGCCGATCATCACGCCGCGCAGCCTCGCCGAGAATCTGACCAACGAAGCAGGCGTGGGCGGCACCAACCGGCTGCTCAAAAACGTGATGGGCCTGTGGATTATTCAGCAGTGCAACGAGGTCTGGAAGCTGGACTATGCCGATTTGTACAAGCAGGCCGCCGACGTGGCATCTGGCTCCACCATTGACCCGGATGACGCCCGCTTTTTGCCGCCCGGTGCGGATATGGCTGTGCGGGTTCAGGCGTACTGCTCCGAAACGAATCAGTTCGTACCCCAGACGCCCGCTGAGATTACCCGCTGCGTGCTGGACAGCCTCGCCCACAAAACGGCGCAGATTCTAAGGGTGCTGAAAGACGTGAGCGGTCAGGCTATTCGCGTGGTGCATGTGGTGGGCGGCGGCTCACAAATTGCTCTGCTCAACCAACTGATCGCCAACGCCTGTGGCAAATGGGTGATCGCTGGCCCTGTGGAGGCCACTTTAATGGGTAATCTATCGGTGCAAGCGCTGGGCCAAACCGACCTTCCTACCCTGCGCCAAGTGGTGCGGGCCTCCACCGCCTTGAAAACTTTCTCACCCAACCCCCAACCATGAAAATAGATTTGTTTATCACATGCCTCAACGACGCCCTTTTTCCGCAAACGGGCCTGGCGATGGCGCGGCTGCTGCGGCGACTCGGCCACCAAGTCCGCTTTAACGAAGCGCAGACCTGCTGCGGCCAGATGCATTTCAATACCGGCTATCAGCGCGAGGCCCTGCCACTCATCCGCAAATTCGTGAACGACTTCAGAAACGCCGAGGTGATCGTGGCCCCCAGCGGCTCCTGCGTGGCCTTCGTGCGCGACCTGTATCCGAAGGCGGCAGAGTGGGCCGGAGACGACGATTTGTTGCGGGAAGTCACCGAACTTGGAAAGCGGACGTATGAACTCAGCGAATTTCTCATCAAGGTGCTGAAGGTCGAAGATGTGGGCGCGTACTATCCGCACCGCGTCACCTACCATCCAACCTGCCATGCGGCGCGGCTGCTGCGGGTGGGCGACGCGCCTCTGAGGCTGCTCAAGAATGTGCGCGGCCTGACCCTGGTGGAATTGCCCGCCTCTGAGCAGTGCTGCGGCTTCGGCGGAACGTTCAGTGTCAAGAACCCCGAAACCAGTACAGCGATGCTGGCCGACAAGGTGCAGAGCGTGATGAGTACCGGGGCCGAGTGCTGCACGGCGGGCGACAATTCTTGTTTGATGCACATCGGCGGCGGCCTGAGTCGGCTGCAGAGTGGGGTGGGCGTGGTGCATTTGGCGGAAATTTTGGCAAGCACTGAGTCAATGAGCGCTGGAAGTTCAGAAACCATCGGCGCAATGCAGGTCAGCGCGGAGGCCCTGCTGTGAGCGCTGGAGGCATTCACCCGGCCCGGCCTTTTCCTGAGGCGGCCCGTGACACGCTGCAAGACGCCCAGATGCGGCGGAACCTCAAGCACGCCACCACCACCATCCGCGAGAAGCGCTTTCGGGCGGTGGCTGAGCTGCCGGATTGGGAAGCTCTCCGCACGCGAGGTGCAGAACTCAAAGACGCCGCTCTCTCAGACTTAGCTGAGCAACTCCTGACGCTGGAAACGGCAGTCAAGCGGCGCGGCGGGCAAGTTCACTGGGCGCGGGACGCCGCCGAAGCCTGCCGCATCGTGACTGACCTCGCCGCTTCTCATGGAGCGCGGGAGATCATCAAAGTCAAGAGCATTACCAGCGACGAGATCGAACTCAACGCGGCGCTGGAAAAGCGCGGCATTCAGGCCATCGAAACCGACCTTGCCGAGCTGATCGTGCAACTCGCCGGAGACACGCCCAGCCACATTCTGGTTCCGGCCATTCACAAAAACCGCGCCGAAATCCGTGATTTGTTTCGCCGAAAACTCGGCGCAGAATTGCTGACCGACGAGCCGAAAGTGCTGGCCGAAGCCGCTCGCCTCTACCTCCGCGAGAAATTCCTGAGCACCAAAGTGGCCGTATCCGGCGCAAACTTTGCCATTGCCGAAAGTGGAACCGTCTGCATCGTGGAATCCGAAGGCAATGGGCGGATGTGCCTGACCTTGCCCGACGTGCTGATTTCGGTGATGGGTATAGAGAAGGTGCTGCCCCAGTGGGCCGACATCGCGCCGTTCATGCAACTCCTGCCGCGCAGCTCTACCGCCGAGCGTATGAATCCGTACACCAGTTTCTGGAGCGGCGTCACCCCCGGCGACGGCCCGCAGGAATTTCATCTGGTTCTGCTGGACAACGGGCGCACCGACGTGCTGGCCGACGAAGCCGCCCGTCAAACGCTGCGCTGTATTCGCTGCTCGGCTTGCCTGAATGTCTGCCCCGTCTACGAGCGGGCGGGCGGCCACGCTTACGGCAGCGTCTACCCCGGCCCGATTGGCGCGATTCTGACGCCTCAACTGCTGCAACTCGAAGATGAAAATGCCAACACCTTGCCGTGGGCCAGCAGTTTGTGCGGAGCCTGTTACGATGCTTGCCCGGTCAAGATCAACATTCCCGAAATCCTGATTTATCTGCGTGGACAGATTACGCCGCACAAGTCGCACAATCTAGAGAACACGGTGGAGAGTATTGCTATGAAAACCGCCGCCTGGATTTTTAACGAGCCGTTCCGCTTTGAGGGAGCGCTGAAACTGGCCCGTACTGGGCAGGGGCCGCTGGTGCAGCACGGCGCGATTCACGCTCTACCCGGCCTGCTCGGTGGCTGGACGAGTTCGCGCAACTTGCCGCCGTTTCCGGCCAAATCGTTTCGTGAGCTGTGGCGAGAGGAGGGACAAAATGACGAGTGAGGCCCGTTTAGAAATCCTGACCCGCATCCACCGTGCCGCCGCTGGCCCCAATCTGGAGATAGAACGCCCCCCCATTCCTGCTTCGACCCGCCAAAGGGCCGAGATCGTGGCTCAGTTTGCCGAGTACGCCGCCGAGTACCGGGCCGAAGTTCACCGCGCCAGTGGAGCTGACTTGCCCGCTCTGCTCGCTGGTTTGCTGAGCGGCCAGAATGTCTTAATTCCTGAAGGATTTCCAGCCCAGCTTTTCCCGCAGCCCGCAACCCACAAGCCGCAAACCACCCACGCCGACCTCGCCGCTTACGACGCCGTGCTGACCACCTGTGCCGTCGCTATTGCCGAAACCGGTACGGTGGTACTCGATCACGGCGCGGGGCAGGGGCGGCGAGCGTTGACGCTGATTCCGGATTGGCATGTCTGCGTGGTGCGCTCCGAGCAAGTGGTGGACAGTGTGCCTGAGGCGGTGGCCGCTTTACAAGCAGCGGTGCTGGCGGGCCGCCCCCTGACTTGGATCAGCGGGCCGAGCGCCACCAGCGACATCGAACTCAGCCGCGTTGAGGGTGTTCACGGGCCGAGGCGACTAAGCATCGTCGTGGTGGATTAGGAGTTGTTCTGCTCCGCCGCTTTACGCCTCGGCTTGACCTTCCAGGCTTCCTCGCTCAGTCCGGCGCGGGCGTTGACGGCGCGGGCCATCACGAACAGCAAATCCGAAACGCGGTTGAGATAGATCTGAGCCTGAAGGTTGGCCTCCTCCACCTCCATCAGCCTGAGCACGTCTCGTTCGGCCCGCCTCGCCACGCTGCGGGCCACGTGCAAGCTGGCTCCAACTGGCGTGCCGCTTGGGTGAATAAAATGCTTGAGCGGTTCCACACCGTCCTGATAACGGTCAATCATGGCTTCCAAGTAAGCGGCGTCCTCAGCGTCCATGCGGGCCACATTTTTGGCATAGGGGCTGTCCTGACGGGTCGCCAGATCTGCGCCGAGATCGAACAGCGCGTTTTGCAGGTATTCCAAATCCGTTTCCACGTCGGCCTGCGGCGTGTGCGAGCGGGCGTTGTGGGCGCGGGCAAGGCCCAGCACGCTGTTGAGTTCGTCGACCGTGCCGTAAGCCTCCACGCGGGGATGCGTTTTGCTCACGCGGTCTGCGCCGTAGAGTCCAGTCTGACCGCCGTCGCCGGTGCGGGTATACAGTTTCATGGCTTCAGGGTAAAGCAAAGCAGGCCGCAACAAAGCAGGCCGCAACAAAGCCGCCCACCTTGCAGCGAGCGGCCTAATTTTACCCTTCGCCTCTTGTTTTAAGCCGTTCGCTTCGTCTCTTCGGTCAACTCGCGCAGCTTGTGGGCCAAATCAGCCGACACCACGCCCTCCCGGTAGCGCCAGGTCCAGTTTTCGGGGCCAGTGCTGCCGGGCAAGTTCATCCGTTCGTCGCTGTCCAAATTCAGCAAATCTTGCAGCGGCACGACGGCCAAATTGGCTTTCGATTCAAAGGCGATGGTGGTCAGCAGCCAAGCAAAGCTCTCTTCACTGGGATCGCTGTGGGTGTAGACCCGGAAGGTGTGGTGCTCGTGCTCGTCGGCATTGCGCCACCAGCCCCGGGTGGTGTCGTTGTCGTGGGTGCCGGTGTAGACCACCTGATTTTCCTTGAGGTTGTGCGGCAAAAAGGCGTTGACGGCAAAGTCGCCGCCGCCAAAAGCAAATTGCAGCACCGCCATGCCCGGCAAGTTGTAATCGTCGCGCAGCGCTTCCACGTCCGGCGTAATCACGCCCAAATCCTCGGCGATAATCGGGAGGTCGCCCAGCGCCTGACGCACGGCGTCAAACATGTCGTGCCCCAGCGCCGGTTTCCACTCGCCGTTCATGGCGGTGTCGGCAGGAAAAGGAATTTCCCAGTAGCCCGCAAAGCCCCGGAAGTGATCGACCCGGATCAGGTCGTACAGCTTCAAGCTGGCCTGAAAACGGCGAATCCACCATTCGAAGCCGCTCTTTTTCATCACGTCCCAGTCATACAAGGGATTGCCCCAGAGCTGGCCGGTTTCGCTGAAGTAATCTGGCGGCACACCCGCGACCACCGTCGGCTGGCCTTCGTCATCAAAGAAAAACTGCTCCGGGTTGGCCCAAGCGTCGGAAGAGTCCATCGCCACGAAAATTGGAATGTCCCCGATGACCTGCACGCCCTGTTCGGCGGCGTAATCACGGATGGCCGTCCACTGCCTGAAAAACAAAAACTGCTGAAACGAATAGCGCTCGATTTCGCGAACCAAGCGGGTTTTGGCGTCCGACATGGCCTCGGCTTCGCGGCGGCGAATCGGCAGCGGCCAAGCGTTCCACGGCAGGCCGCCCTGCTCGTTTTTGATGGCCATAAATAGCGCGTAGTCTCCCAGCCAGTGCTGCTCGCTGGCCTTGAATACGGCGAACTCGGCGTCCACTTCGCCCATTTCGCCCTCGGCCCGGCCCGCTTCGAAGTGTGAGAAGGCGCGGCTGAGCATTTGGTTGCGCCAGATGTACTGAAGGCCAAAATCCACCCGGTCAGGGTTAAATTCCGGCACCGCGTCAAAGTCCACGTCCAGCAGCAGTTCCTGCTCGCGTAGGGTGTCGAGGCACACCAGATACGGATTGCCCGCGAACGCCGAGAAGGCCTGATAAGGGCTATCGCCGTAGCCGGTGGGCCCGAGCGGCATGACTTGCCAGTATTTTTGGCCCGCGCTGGCAAGCCAGTTGATAAAGCTGCGGGCCTCTTGGCCGAGTTCGCCGATCCCGTAAGGGCCGGGCAAACTGGTGGGGTGGAGCAGGACTCCACTGGAACGGGCAATCAGCATGACATCTCCTTGGATGGGCGTGGTCCGTCACACAACCGGCGGCTGGCTGTCTCCGGCTGCCGGAGTTGGAACCACTTCCATGAATGGAGAGATTGTAGCAAGGCAGCGGTGGAGGAGAGCACAAAGTTTAAGAAAGAGGGGCCGCAAACTCGCCACGCCGTGAGGAGCGTGAGCTGTCCGCCTGCCCACCAGTTGCCAGACTGATAGCTCAGCACTTTGAGCTGGCTGATAAAACGCCGCTCTTTTATTTGCTGAATCTGACGGCGTTCTGTTTCCCCAAGCGAGTGAGAGCAGCGTGAAACTTTAAGTGGGGTAGGTGTACGGGGTGGGGCAACCACGCGCTACAGCTTTACAAAAGCACTTCTGGTTTTGGATAGGCCTGCTGCTGTTCATTAGACGCAATCATTTTTTGGAAAACCTGCTCCTTCTTCCATCCGTCTTTATCAGTAGGTTAATCCACTCGCTAAAATCGCACCAAGCATCAGTATCTTCTCGCCAATCTTCTGGATAAGAGTCAACAGTAAATATACCAAATGTGTTAGTGCTTCTAGATAGATCGAAGCCAAAATAGTAACCTGAATATGAATTACGAGCCACCAAAAAAAACTGCGATAAATCTTCTATAAGCACATCCGATACAGATGCATTGATCTCTCTGAGCTTCTCAACACGAAAAAATTCGATAGATTGCATGAGTATTTCAGTCATTCCTTCTTGACATTTGTATTTTGCAAATATATCGCAAGCGCCAAACATAATGAGGAATTCAAAGTATTCGCTCTTCTCGGGAATTCCAAAACCGAGAAAAAGAGACTTTAATTCCTTGTGTTCGTATCTGCGGTTTATTTTGAATGAAAATTCAATACCTGAGTCAGATGTATACTTGCCCTGCTCAAATCTAACACGCAAGGTTCTAATATTCTCCTTGAGCATATTATCTAGTCGGCCCGTTTATCATTCTAGAGGACATCTTGGACGAGAGGGAAGTTCTCGATTACTCCATCACCTCTTCAATCGTCACGATGCCGCGCTCTTCCTCGGTCACTCGGTACTCGCCCTGCGCCACGATAAAGTCGGCGGCGAGTTGCAAGGTTTCTTCGACCCACTGCCGATCATTGCTGACCGTTACCACCCCGATAATTTCCCAGTCGTGGGCGTTGAGGCCGTCCAAGCGGGCCACCGTTACCGGAAAGCGGGCCTTGAGGCGCTCGACCACGGGCCGCACCAGCGCTCGCTTTTCCTTGAGATTGCTGACCCAGGGCATCTCTACGCGCACCGTCAGGCTGCCGATATAGCCGAGCGCCACCTAAAGCATTCCCGCCAAAAAGCCCTGCTTGCGAATGGCCCGCAGCAAATCCATGACGGTCAGGGCGGTGGGGTCATACTGCACGGCGATTTGCCCTTGGTCGGGTTGGGCCTGCGTCACGCCGGGCATGGCCAAGAGCGCTGCCGAGATGCGGACGCCCGATTCTTGCTCCATGCCGCGCACGCCGATCAGGACGCGGGCTTTGTTGTTGGGTTGGGTCATGGGTTGATTCTCCTTTTAGTGTCTTCTGGGAGTGGTGCTTTCATGGTGAATGCCAGGAACCGCGTTTTTTTAGGCGCTACTCTCGCCACCCGTGTTTGGCATTTTACTGAGCCGCTCGCCGGACGCGGTCTGGTGGCGGCTGCCCAGATAGCTCACTGCGTAGCGGCCCAGCAGGTGCGCTTCTTCATTGTGGGCCGCGCTCTCTAACTCCGGCGTCACGGGAAAGTGAACTTCGTAGACGGCGGCGTCGTAAGCGCTCTTGACGCAGGCGTGCAGCAACCCGCTGGCCGCCTCGCTGGGCGCACCTTCGGTCAGCAGCACCTGCACCACCATCACCACTGGCTTGTCGCCTTGCCAAACGGCCTGGGCCAGCAGTACGCCCATGAGCTGGCCTTCCTCTTCCGCCAAAAAGCTGTGTTCGCTTCGTTCAAAAAACTTGAGGGCGGGCAACGAAGTTCGCAGGCGGCCTTCTCGCTCGCGCTCATCGAGGGTGTCGAAGGCAGGGTCGGCGCGGCGCTGCACGGCCAAGTCGAGCGCTTCGAGTGTAGGGAAGTCGTCAGGGGTAAAGATTCGGTAACGCAGCATAAACGCAGGCTAGCGCTTGGGTGTGCGCCGATTGGTGGGCTGGCTCGGCAGATTGGTTAATTCAAACTCCGGCGGGCTGTGGCAAACTGCTGGACATGACTGCCGAACCCGTTCGCGCCCGCCTAGAAGCCCTCGCCGCCGCCCTGCGACACTTTCACTCCGCTCTTTTGGAGGTGGCCAAAAGCGACTACGAGTTTTTGCACGGCCCCGTGACTTCCCCTTTCACTTTGTTCAACCTCGTCACCAACGATCCGGCGTTTCAGTGGTTGCGCCCACTTTCGGGCTTGATGTCCACCTTAGACGAAGTGATCGACCAAAAAAACACCGTGCTGGGCGAGCGCCAACTCGGTGACGTGCGCCAAGCTTACGGTCTGCTGTTCGGCAATACCGACACCCGCTTCGCAGATTTCCGTGACGGGTTTAGGAAGGCCAAGCACGATCCCAAGGTGC
Organism: Deinococcus detaillensis; assembly: GCF_007280555.1. NCBI lineage: Bacteria > Thermotogati > Deinococcota > Deinococci > Deinococcales > Deinococcaceae > Deinococcus > Deinococcus detaillensis. The sequence continues at coordinate 421,907 of NZ_VKDB01000001.1, forward strand.
ACCAAACCGAAGCGCAGGTGCGGGAAGTCTTGGACGCCCATGACGCATGAAACTCATCGTGGCCCTCGGCAATCCCGGTTCTCAGTACGCCCAAACCCGGCATAACGTCGCCTGGCAGGTGGCCGACGAGCTGGCAAGGCAACAGGGTGCAGTGTGGCGAGCCGGCGAACACGCGGAGCAAGCCGAATTCCGGGTGCTCGGCGAAAAGGTCCTGCTGATCAAGCCGCAGACCTTTATGAACGCTTCGGGCAAAGCGGCGCTGCCCGCCATGCAGTTTTATAAGCTCAGCCCCGAGGCGCTGTTGGTCATTCAAGACGACCTAGACAGCCCCTTCGGGTTACTCAAAATCAAAGTGGGCGGGCGGCACGGCGGCCAAAACGGTGTGCGCGATATTATCCGCGTGCTGAGCACTGAGCAGTTTGCCCGCCTCAAAATCGGTATTTCTCGCCCGCCTGCTGGCCGCGACCCTGCCGACTGGGTGCTGAGCAAATGGGCCGAGAGCGAGCGCCCCACCTTAGACGAGTTGGTGCGGCTGGGCGTCGGCGCGTCGCTCAAGTGGGTCACAGCCGGCCCCAAGGAAGCGCAGGCGGCCTACAACAACACCGACCTGCGCCCCAAGCCGGAGCCTGCCGCTCAAGTGCCGGTCAGTGCAGCCGAATCGGAAGTCGAGTCAGGCCCGGTACCACTTTCTCAAACCGCTCAGAAGTAAAGCCGCGCTCAAGAGAGCCGGAGAACTTCAGGCCCGCCGCTGCTGTATCAAGCCGTATGACGCTGATCTCACTGACGGTGACGCAATGGAAGTCCTGACCGGACTGCTGACTTCGTTCGGTTTGTCTGGCGCGGCGGGCCTGAACGCTTACGTGCCGCTGCTGATCGTCGGCTTGCTCCAGCGCTACGGCGTGATTGCCTTGCCAGAGTCGTACGCGCTGCTGAGTAACACCTGGGTGCTTCTGGGCATCACGGTCGTCGGAGCGCTCGATTTCGTCGGAGACAAGATTCCCGGCATAGACCACGCCCTGCATGTCTTCGGCGGCATTCTCAACGCGGCGGCGGGGGCGGTGCTGTTCGCTTCGCATGCGGGCATCACCCACCTCGATCCCAGCGTGTCGCTGCTGCTGGGCTTCGTGGTGGCGGGCAGCGTGCAGATGGGCCGCACGGTGTTGCGTCCGGCGTCTACCGCCCTGACTGGTGGGCTGGCCAACCCGCTGGTGTCCACTGCCGAGGACGGCACTTCGGTGCTGCTGAGTATTTTGGCGATTTTCGCTCCGGTGCTGGCGGTGACCCTGTTGCTACTGCTGCTGTATTTTGGCTTCCGCTTGTGGCAGCGGCGGCCAAGGCGCAGGTCGCTGACGTAGAACAGGGGAGAGACAGGGCGGCGCAGACGGTTCAGTGTCTGCGCCGCTTCTTGCTGGCCTGATTTATGGAGGACAAATGGACATCTTGTCCAAAAAAGTTTGAACGGATTGCATATTTGGATCTAGAAAAATCGTCTCGCCGCCTAAATTGTGCAAGTTGTCCACACAAATGCAGCGATATGAACGCTTTGGCGTTGACAGACTGCACGGCTGACCTTAATCTGCATTTTAGACATGGCCTAAAAGTTCCAGTCGTGGAGGAGCTTCAACGGACAGGTTGCAGTGCAGGGCCAAAGGAGCCGCATGAAACTGATCACCGCAGTGGTAAGGCCCGAACGGGTGCAGCAAGTCAAAGAAGCCCTGTTCCAAGCGGGCATCAAGGGATTGACGCTGAGCCGGGTCAGCGGACACGGCGGCGAGCAGGAAGTCGTGGAGCGCTACCGGGGCACCCGCGTCATCGTCGAGTTTCACGACAAAGTGGAATTCAAGATGGCCGTCAGCGAGCCGTTTATAGAACTTGCCATTGAAGCCATCTGCCGGGGCGCACGCACCGGAGAAGTCGGCGACGGCAAAATTTTCGTGACGCCTCTAGAGCGGGTCATCCGCATCCGTACTGGTGAAGAAGACAACAGCGCCCTGACGCCCGTCGCAACCAAAACCCTGACGCCCACCCGCTAAACCGGGCCTGACGACCGTACCGAGGAGATTCGATGCTGCTGACCCCAACTGTACTGAGGCGCTCGCTGCCGCTGCTGACCTTGTTGAGCATAGGTGCGGCGCTGGCCCAAGCGGTCAAAGCCCCTGCCTTTAACACCGGCGACACCGCTTGGATGATCGTGGCCGCCGCGCTGGTGCTGTTCATGACGCCGGGTCTGGCCTTTTTCTACGGCGGCCTGACCCGCTCACAGAGCGTGCTCAACACCATGATGATGAGCTTTGTTTCTATAGGCTTGGTGCTGGTGCTGTGGATGCTGGGCGGTTACAGCATCGCCTTCACGCCGGGCAATTCCTTTTTTGGTGGACTCAGCGCTGCCGGCCTCAATGGCCTGAGCAATACTGTCAACGGCACCATTCCGTCTTACGTCTTCGCGGCGTTTCAGGCCATGTTCGCCGTCATCGCACTGGCGCTGATCTCCGGCGCGGTCGTCGAGCGGATGCGCTTTGGGGCCTTCTTGCTGTTCGGCGGACTGTGGAGCCTCCTGATCTACTCGCCGCTGGCCCATATGGTCTGGGGCGGCGGCTGGCTGGGCGTGCGCGGAGCGCTGGACTTCGCGGGCGGCACCGTCATTCACATCGCGGCGGGCGTCAGCGCTCTGGTGGCCGCCTTCGTGTTGGGGCCGCGCATCGGACATGGCCGCACCGCCCACGTGCCGCACAATGTTCCCTTCGTGCTGCTCGGCGCGGCGATCTTGTGGTTCGGCTGGATCGGCTTTAACGCCGGCAGCGCTCTGGGAGCCAACCAATCGGCGGCGCTGGCTTTTATGACCACCTGCGTGGCTACCGCCGCCGCCATGCTGACCTGGCTCATTTGGGAAAGTGCGCGGGGCGGCAAGCCTACCGCTGTGGGCGCAGCGACTGGCTTGGTCGTGGGCCTGGTCGCCATCACGCCGGCTTGCGGGTTCGTTTCTCCCTGGGCGTCTTTGGTGGTGGGCATTGCCGGAGCCACCGCCAGCTTCTGGGCGGTGCAGTTCAAGCAGGCCTTCCGCGCCGACGACGCTTTAGACGTCTTTGCCTGTCACGGTATTGCGGGCATTGTAGGAGCGCTGCTGACCGGCGCACTAGCGTGGACGACGGGCCAAGGCAAGCCGCTGGGCGAGCAAATGCTGATTCAAACTCAAGCGGTGGTGTTTACTCTGGTGTTCTGCGGCGTGGGCAGCTTCATTTTGCTCAAGTTGGTGGGTCTGGTGTTGCCGCTGCGGGTCACGGCCAGCCAAGAAGTCAGCGGCATCGACATCTCCTCGCATAGTGAGCAGGGCTACGCCGAAAACGAATCGGGCCTCAGCGCTCCGGTGATGATCGGCGGAGATTAAGTTTTGATTAAATTGCCCTTTCCAGTGAGGTCGAGCATTCGTTTTTGTGTCCCCCAGTGCAGTGGCTGGGGGATTTTGCAGGTCTGCCGAAGGTGGGAGCGGCTGTGACTTTCACCTCAGCTTTATCTTCCCGGTCAGGGCACGCCACGCGGCGGGGGCTTCATCCGGGATTGATGTCCTAAAAAGTGATTGGGGGTGCTGTGATAAGATTTTCGTTGAGCTTGACAGTCTAAGAGTCGGGCCAAACCAACTGCATGTTTGACTCGCCGCCACCCACCTCAGGGCGCGGGGGGTCATGTGCCACGAACCGCACTGCCAAGAACCACACCAAAGGAGGGAAGATTTGGACGTCTCAAGTCGGGTTTTAAGTGAGCTGGCCAGCCGTGAGCAGGCGCTCGATGCACAGATCGAAGCGGCCCGTCAAGACGCCACGCGTGAAATCGAGGCTGCCGAAGCCGAGGCCGCGCGTATTTTGAAGGAGGCCGGCGAGCAAGTCAAAACGCTCACCGCTGCCCGCGAGCAAGAAATGGCCGCAGAAGGCGTGCGCGTCCGTGAGGAAGCGCAGGCACAGGCCAAAGAAGAGGTGCTGGTAGCCCACACCCGCTCGGATGCCAAAATGGGTCAGGCGGTGGAAACCATCCTGCGGGCGGTGTTGCCGTGATCAACAACATGCAGCAGGTGGTGATCGCCACCCGCAAGCAGGGCAGCCGCGACGTCATCGAAGCGCTGCAAGATGCTGGAGCGCTGCATTTGGTGCCGGTCAAAGCGGAAGGGGTGCTCAACGCTGGCCCGCTGACCGGTGAGGACGCCGAGTTTCGCCGCGAAAGCGAGCGGCTCCTCGCCCGCGCCGAGACCACCCTGACCGAATTGGGCGCGTCCCGCCGCGTTGCTGCGGCGGTGCCTGCCGAGTCAGAGTGGCCCGCCCTTCTCGAAGAAGTGGCTGGCCCCGCCGCTGAGTTGGCCAAGCGGCGGCAAGCCTTAGACGCCGATATGGACGTGGCCCGCACCTACGGCTCCGCCGTCAAAGCGCTGAGCGAGCTGTCCGGCGGCCTCGATCAAAGCCGCCGGGTCAGCTTGGTGCCGTTTATCTATCAAAAGCCTGAAGACTTGAGCGCTTTGCAAGCCGCGCTGCAAGGAAGTCTGGACGGCCGCTTTGAAGTGGCGACCCGCCCGCTGTCGAACGCTGACCACGTGGGCGCGGTGGCCACCCTCAGCATCGACCGTGACGCGGCCCGCGCCGCCCTCGGCAAAGCCCGCCTCGGCGAGCTGCGGTTGCCGGGGCGCTTTGATGGGCAGCCGATCAGTCAGGTCAGCGCCGATCTGAGCCGCATCGAGCGTGAAGGTGCGCCGCAGCGCGACGCTTTGGAGCGTGAGCGCACTGGCCTGGCCAACAAGTTCGGGCCGACGTTGTTCGCCATCCGTGATGCCCTGAGCGATCAGGTTGCCATTCACGACGTGGAGGGCATGAGCGCACGCGGCAAATACAGCCTCGTCATGCAGGGTTTTGTGCCAGAAGACCGGATTTCCGGCCTCAAGTCGGCGCTCGACCGCTTCGGTGACGCGGTGAGCTACGAGTTGCACCCGGTGGACTCGCACCACACCGCCCATGTGCCGGTCGAACTCAAAAACACCTCCTACAGCAAGAACTTCGAGCTGATTTTGGGGATGCTGCCGCTGCCCCGCTACGGCAACTTCGATCCCACCGGCATCATCTCGTTTTTCTTTCCGCTGTTTTTCGGCTTTATCATCGGTGATATCGGTTACGGCCTGCTGTTCTTTATTGTCGGTACTTGGTTTGCCCTCAAAGCCAAGAAGGGCGAGGGCGTCAACCTTGCCGCCATGAACTCGTACCTCTCGCCCGATGTAATGGGCAAGCTCGGCGTGATTATCCGCACCATGAGCACCTGGGCGATTTTCTGGGGCTTCTTGACCGGTGAGTTTTTCGGCAACCTCGCCGAGCACCTGCACATCTTCTACGTCAATCACGACTGGATTCGGCGCATCTGGGGCATCACCGTACCCGGCGAGCAGGAAAGCGGCTTACTGCCGATTGTCTTCCCGCGCTTGGCGTCTTATTTCACCAACACCGCCCTGATCACCACGCTCATCGTCGGTATCGGCATGGTGCTGTGGAGCTGGCTGATCCGCGTTCAACTGGCCAGCCGTCACGGCGACAAAACCCACTTGTGGGAAGCCATCGGCATGCTCGGCGGCTTGGTCGGCTTGATCAGCCTCGGCTTTTTGTCGCAGGGCGGCAACCAATTGGTCAATGCAGCCATCTACAAAGATTTCTCTAGCCCACTCCTGATTGCCATGTACATCGGTTTTGCCGTTTTCGTTCTCGGCATGGTCATGTCCAAAGTCTTCTTGATGATCATTGAAATCCTCTCGCAGGGCGGCAACATCATCAGCTTCGCCCGTCTGTTCGCGGTGGGTGTAGCAGGCGCAATTCTGGCCAACCTCGCCACCGATCTGGGCTGGGGGATGTACGAGCGCATCGGCGTCCTCGGCATCATCGTCGGGGTGATTCTGGCGCTCTTGGTTCACGCCTTCGCGCTGGCCATCACCATCATCGGCCACGTTTTGCAGCCCATCCGTTTGCATTTCGTCGAATTTTTGACGCCCACCGGCTATCACAACGAATCTGGCGTGCCGTATAGCCCACTGCGCCGCCTCAGCCCGCCCACCGGCACGGCCATCAGCAAGCAGTGAGTGTTCTTTCTTCCACCTCTCCCTCAAGTTCATCCCCCATTCAAAGGAGCACCCGCATGACCAAGACCAACAAGATCGCCCTCGCCGCCCTCGTTTTCGCCCTCGCCAGCACCGGCTTTGCTCAGGAAGCTGTCGTTCCTGCCACGACTGCCGTGAACTCCAACGGCGGTCTGATTGCCGTGGGCGCGGGCCTCGCGTTGGGCCTCGGCGCAATCGGCACTGGCCTTGCTCAGGGCCGCATCGGTGCGGCTGCCGCTGGCGTGACCGCCGAGAACCCGGGCCGCTTGGGCTTGATGCTCCTCTGGTTTGCCATCCCCGAAACCCTGGTGATCTTCGGCCTGGTGGGCTTCTTCATTCTCTCCGGCAAGATCTAAGCGATGGCGCTCGATAAACTGCTCGAAAACGAGGCGCAGTCGGAGATCGAGCGCATCCGCGCTGAGGCGCGTGACCGCGCTGGAGCCATTATCCGGGCTGCCCAAGAACAAGCCCAAACCCTCATCGAGAGCCGCACCCGGGCCTTAGAAACCCAGACGCAGGCCTCACTGACCCGCGCCCGCTCGGCAGCCGATTTGGAGCGCAGCGCTTCACGGCTCAACGCGGGCGAAAACGGGATGAGCCGGGCCTTCAAAACTGCTCAGCATGAACTGCTGGCCGTGACCCGCGCTCCCGAATACAAAGACATTTTGGCCCGCCTGATTGCAGAAGCCCGCGCAGTGGTGCCCAACGCCGAGGCGATTGAAGTCCATCCCAACGAAGCCCACGTAGCCCGCGAACTCGTCACTGACCTTGAAGTGCGTGAGAACTACGCCATTCAGGGCGGCGTGCGGGTGGTGGCCAACAACGGCAAAAGCGGCGTGACCAACACTTTGCAGGGCCGCTTGGAGAGACTGCAAGGCACGCTTGCTCCGCAAGTCAGCCGCATTCTCTCGGAAGGCTGATATGGCCGACGACTACGGTTACATCAACGCCCGCATTAAAATGATGCGGACGCAACTGCTCGACGGGCGTGCCCTCGATTCCGCGCTGGGCGCACAGACCTACCCCGAGTTTTTGCGGTTGCTGAGTGAGTCCGAGTTGTCGGGCGACCTCTCCGCCGCCACGGCTCAGGGCGCGGGCCTGCCCGAACTCGATCAAGGCCTCTCCAAGAATTTCTTCGAGACGGTGGAAAAGGTCTACCGCTTCGCGGACGGCGACGCTAAAGCCGAAATCGGCGTGCTGCTGCAAAAGTGGGACCTAGTGAATCTGAAGTCCATCGCCCGTGGCCTGACCAGTGGCCGCAGCGGTGAGCAACTGCTCTCCAGCCTGATTCCCGGCGGCACCATTCCGATGACCACTTTGCAAACCGCCCTTCAAGGTGGCGACCTCGCCTCGGCTTCCACCGCGCTGACCCTCACCGGTCACCCGCTGGCGGCGGCGTTCCGCGAGGGCGTGGCGGCCTACAGCTCCAGCAGCAAACTGCTCGATCTGGAAGTCGCTCTCGATCAAGCCTATTACCGCTACGCGCTGCGGGTTTCGCGCAACACCTCCCTGCGCCGCTACCTGTCGCAGGAAGTGGACATCACCAACGCACTGACCTCGCGCTCTCTGCGCGGTGTGGGAGCCAATCCGGCTCTGTTCGTGGAAGGCGGACGCAACATCGACGCCGGAACCTTCCTGCGGCTCACCGAAGGCGACCCCAGCGGCGCGGGCGAGATGGCTCCGATTCTGGAAGCCGCTGGCCCCGCCGAAGCTGAGAAGGTGGCCCGCGAAATGCTCGATAACGCCGCCCGCAACGCTGCGGCCGGCGATCCGCTGGGCGTGGGCGTGGCGATTGACTTTTTGCGCCGCAAGGAACAGGAAATTGCCAAGCTCCGCCTCATCGGGCGCGGCAAGTTCTACAACGTGCCGGGCGAGCAGATTCGTCAGGAGGTGGCGCAAGGATGACCCAAAAAGTAGGAACCTCAGCCACCCAGCGGGTCGTCGTCTTGGCCGACAACGAAACGGCCACCGGCTACCGGCTGGCAGGCGCGGAAGTGGTGGAAGCCACTGCCGAGAACGCTCAGGCCAAGTTGGAAGAGATGATCACCAGCAACAAGTACGGCTTGGTGGCCGTCGATACCGGTTTGATCGCTGATCCGGCTGGCTCCACCGCCCGGCTTATGCGTGGGCGCGATCTGCCGATTATTTTGCCGATTCCCAGCCTCAGCGACGCTTTCAGCGCCGAGCAGGTGGACGCCAAAGCGTACATGGGCAAACTGGTGCGCGAAACGATCGGCTTTGATATCAAGCTTTAAACAGTGGGCGGGGGCAGGGGTCGCCGGGCAAAGCTCAAAGACTCACAAATGCTTTCCCGGCTTTTCCTTAGACTCCTAACCCCATTCACCTCTTAGACTTCCCTTTTAAGTACGGCCAGATTACCGTTTCGGGATTCCGCGTCTTGGGCAAAGCGGCACCTCTCGGGCCTGCCCGCAAAAAGTGCTTCATCCCTCCACTCTCGCCTAGCCGTACCTTTTCAACTTCTCGCTTCTTGGGCAAAGCGGCACCTATTGGGCCTGCCCGCTCCGCTCGGTTTATCTTTAGATAAACGTCGTTCTACTCAGGAGTATCCATGACCCAAAACAAACAAGGCGTCATTGAGCGCATCGCCGGGCCTGCCGTGATTGCCCGCAGCATGTACGGCGCAAAGATGTTTGACATCGTGCGCGTCGGTGACGAAAGACTCGTCGGTGAGATCATCCGCCTCGACGGCGACACGGCCTTCGTGCAGGTCTACGAAGACACCTCTGGTCTAACGGTTGGTGAGCCAGTCGTCAGCACTGGTCTGCCGCTGTCCGTCGAACTCGGGCCGGGCATGCTCAACGGCATTTATGACGGCATTCAGCGCCCGCTCGACAAGATCCGCGAGCAGTCCGGCGACTTTATCGCACGCGGTATCGAAGTCAGCTCGCTCGACCGCGACCGCAAGTGGCACTTTACCCCCAGCGTCAGCGCGGGCGACGAAGTGACCGGCAGCGCCATCCTCGGCACCGTGCCGGAGTTCAGCTTCACCCACAAAATCCTGACGCCGCCCGACAAGAAGGGCCGCATCAAGAGCATTGTGGGCGAAGGCGATTACAATATCGACGACACCATCGGTGAGCTGGAAGACGGCACCAAGCTGCGTCTGGCCCACTACTGGCCGGTGCGTGCGGCGCGTCCGGTGGCCCTAAAGAAAGACCCCAGCTTGCCCTTCCTCACCGGCATGCGGATTCTGGACGTGCTGTTTCCGCTCGTCATGGGCGGTGCGGCGGCGATTCCTGGTCCCTTCGGCTCGGGCAAAACCGTCACCCAGCAGTCGGTGGCCAAGTACGGCAACGCCGACATCGTGGTCTACGTGGGCTGCGGCGAGCGCGGTAACGAGATGACCGACGTGCTGGTCGAGTTCCCCGAATTGGAAGATCCCAAGACTGGCAACCCGCTGATGCAGCGCACCATCCTGATCGCCAACACCTCCAACATGCCGGTGGCGGCGCGTGAGGCCTCGGTTTACACCGGCATCACGCTGGCCGAGTACTTCCGCGATCAGGGTTACTCGGTTTCCTTGATGGCCGACAGCACTTCCCGCTGGGCCGAGGCGCTGCGTGAAATCAGCTCCCGCCTCGAAGAAATGCCCGCTGAAGAAGGCTACCCGCCTTACCTCTCGGCCCGCCTCGCAGCTTTCTACGAGCGTGCCGGAGCGGTGCGTACCCTCGCGGGCGAGGACGGCGCGGTCAGCGTGATCGGCGCGGTTTCACCGGCGGGCGGCGACATGTCCGAACCCGTCACTCAGGCGACGCTGCGTATCACTGGCGCGTTCTGGCGCTTGGACGCGGGTTTAGCCCGCCGCCGCCACTTTCCGGCAATCAACTGGAACGGCTCTTACTCGCTGTTCACCCCGATTCTCGATAGCTGGTACCGTCAGAACGTGGCCGAGGATTTCCCCGAACTGCGTCAGCGCATTCAGAACCTCCTTCAGCAGGAAGCCAGCCTACAGGAAGTGGTGCAGCTCGTCGGCCCCGACGCTCTGCAAGACAGCGAGAGACTCGTCATCGAAGCGGGCCGGATGCTGCGCCAGGATTTTTTGCAGCAAAACGGCTTTGATCCGGTGGACGCCAGCGCCTCGATGCCCAAGAACTACGGCCTGATGAAAATGATGCTCAAGTTCTATGACGAAGCCGACGCCAGCTTGAAAAACGGCGCGACCATCGACGAGATCATCCAGAACTCGGTTATCGAGAAACTCAGCCGCGCCCGTTATGTGGCCGAGGGTGATTTCATGGTTTACGCCGAGAACTTGATGGACGAGCTGGACACGACCTTCAAAACCAAAGCAGTACAAGGAGTGAACGCGTGACCTTGCTCCAGAAAGAATACAACGACGTTTCTTATATCTCCGGCCCGCTTCTGTTCGTCAATGCGGCCTCAGATTTGGCTTACAACGCTATCGTGAACATCAAAGACGGCAACGGACGTATTCGCGGCGGACAAGTCATTGAAGTCAGCGACGACCACGCCGTGATTCAGATTTTTGAAGATACACGCGGACTCGACCTCGCCACCGCTTCGGTGAGCCTAGTCGAAGACGTGGCCCGCTTGGGCGTCTCCAAGGACATGATCGGACGCCGCTTCGACGGCTTGGGCCGCCCGATTGACGGTCTGCCCAATGTGATCGCCGACAAGCGGCTGAGCATCAACGGTCAGGCCATGAACCCGGCCAGCCGTGCCAAGCCTGAAGAGTTCATCCAGACCGGCATCAGCACCATCGACATCAATACCAGCCTCATTCGTGGTCAGAAACTGCCGATCTTCTCCGGCTCGGGTCTGCCGCACAACGAGCTGGCCGCCCAGATCGCCCGTCAGTCTAAGGTGCCCGGTTCTGACGAGCCGTTCGCGGTGGTCTTCGCGGCGATGGGTTTGACGCAGCGCGAAGTCAGCTTCTTCACGCAGGAATTTGAGCGCACAGGCGCTCTGGCCCGTGCGGTGCTGTTCCTCAACAAGGCCGACGATCCAACCGTTGAGCGCATTTTGACGCCGCGCATGGCGCTGACCACCGCCGAGTATTTGGCCTTCGAACACGGCTACCACGTGCTGGTGATTCTGACCGATTTGACCAACTACTGCGAGGCTCTGCGCGAAATCGGCGGAGCACGCGAAGAAATCCCCGGACGGCGCGGCTTTCCCGGCTACATGTACACCGATTTGGCCTCGCTATACGAGCGGGCAGGCGTCATTCAGGGCAAGCCCGGCAGTGTCACCCAGATTCCGATTCTCTCGATGCCCGACGACGACATCACCCACCCGATTCCTGATCTGACCGGCTACATCACCGAAGGCCAGATCGTGGTTGACCGTACGCTCAACAGCAAAGGCATCTTCCCGCCGATCAACCCGCTGCCCAGCCTGTCGCGCCTCATGGGCAACGGCATCGGCAAAGGCAAAACCCGCGCCGATCACAAAAATGTCTCGGATCAGCTCTTTGCCGCTTACGCCAACGGCCTCGATCTGCGCAAGCTCGTCGCCATCACTGGTGAAGACGCGCTGACCGAGAACGACAAGCTGTTCCTGCGTTTCGCCGAGGACTTTGAGAACTACTTCATCGGTCAAGGTGGGCAAGACCGCAGCATCGAGGACTCGATGACGGTGGCCTGGGGCATCCTGAGCAAGCTGCCCCAGTCGCAGCTGACCCGCATCGGCAAGGACTCGATTGATAAGTATTACGGCACCAAGGTGGACGAGATGTGGAAGGGCAACCGGATGTAAGGTTGTCGGCGGTGGGTTGTACGGGTCAGCCCCTACAACCCACCGCCCAAACCTCAAAAAGGAGGTGAATCATGGCAGACATCAGTCCAACCCGCAGCGCACTCCTTGCCGCCAAAGCCAGCCTTAAGACGGCCAGCGGCGGCGCAGATTTGCTCAAGCGCAAGCGTGACGCTCTGATCGGCGAGTTTTTTGCATTGATCAAAGACGCGCTGGCGGCCCGCGAAGAACTTAGCGGCGTCAGCAAAGGCGCTTACGTGTCCTTGTTTTCGGCCAAAGCGTGGGACAGTCCTGAAGCGGTGGAGAGTTTGTCGCTGGCTCAGGGCAGCGAGTACAACGTCAATATGGAAATCGTCAGCATCTACGGCGTGAAAGTGCCGAAGATGGAGATTCCTGACCGTGGCAACGCGGCAGCGTTTAGCCCGATCAACGTCGGCTCGCGCACCATTCAGGCCGCCACTGATTTTCAAACGGTGATGAGCGCACTGGTCAAGGTGGCCGCCACCGAAACCAAATTGCGGCGCATCGGCGAGGAAATCAAAAAGACCTCGCGGCGCGTCAATGCTTTGGAACAGGTGGTGATTCCGGGTATTCTGGCCGAAATCCGCTTTATTCGCGGCGTGCTTGATCAGCGCGAGCGTGAAGAGAGCTTCCGCCTCAAGAAGATCAAGGCCAAGCTGGAACGCGAAGCCGCCGCCAACAAAAAAGCCGCCAAGGAAGCGCAAGCCGCCGACTGAGCGCTGCTTTATATCGAATCCGCCGTTTCCTGATGGGAAGGGCGGTTTTCTCATTCCTCAGGCGAGTCCGCTAGTTTCTGGGTGGCGGCTCTCAGATGCGCCCGCGCCGCCGCTTCCAAGTCAGCAAACTCTGGCGTGTTGTAAATCCGCTCGCGCTCAAGAAAGTGGCTCAAGATGGCTTGCCGCCCCATCCGGTAAATGGGCCAATCTACGAACTGATATTCCCGCCGAATGGCCCGCTCATACGCCCAGAACTCGGCATCTGAAGCGCCAAATACGGCCAAGTCGGCGTCCACCATTAAAGCGGCGGCGACTGAGCTTGGGGGCTGGTCGTGCTTGGTCGCCAGAATCAGCGCCCCGACTTCCCTCTGAAGTGCGTCCGGCTCATCTTGTTCTGCCAGCCACGCTCCGAACACTTCTGCGCTGCGGGCCTCGTTGTCGTTTCGGGCAGGATCGTAGATCAGATCATGGCCCCAGATTGCCAGTACTAGCACTGGAGTCAGAGCGCAGCGTTCCTCAAGGGCGCTCAGCATGGTTTCCACATGCCGGAGGGTGTGGTAGGCGCGGTGAGCTTCGGCGTAGAAGGGAGTGCAAAACGCCCGCACCGCTGCCATGTCCGCCCCTGCCACCTTCACGGCAGCCGTCCCAGTGCCTCCGCCACCAGCGCATAAATTCCCGCTTCATCGGCCCCCGTCACCAGTTGCACATTCGGTTCGCCGTCCACCTGCACCGTTTCGCCCAGGCGTTTGCCGCTGTCGGTCAGGATGTCCACGCGGGCCTCCTCCCACTCGAACAGCTCTTGAGAGAGCATCAGCGCCGCCGTGCAGGGGTCGTGGAGTGCCCCCACCGTCTGACCCAGCTTGCCAATCCGGTCTAGATAATCGTCGAGCAGGGCGGCGCAGGTTTGGGCGGCAGCGGTGCCGACAGCGGCGAGTTGCTGCGCCCGCGCCCGCGTGACCTGCACTTGCCGCGTCAGGTTCAGCCCGATCAAAGCGAGTTTTGCCCCGGCTTTCAGCACCACATCGAAAGCGTGTGGGTCGGCGTAGGCGTTGAACTCGGCGCGTGGGGTGGTGTTGCCGAGTCGGGGCGCACCATTTTCCAGACTGCCGCCCATGATGATGATCTGCTTGGCTTCCTTCAGCACACCAGGCCTGAGCCGCTCAGCCAGTGCCAGATTGGTCAGCGGGCCGGTGGCCAGCAAAGTGATCTCGCCAGGCTGGGCGCAGAGCTGGCGAATCAGCGTTAGGGTGGCGTGTTCGCTCCTGACGGGCACATTGGGGGAGGGCAGCGGCACCCCGCCGAGGCCGCTGACGCCGTGAATCTGCGGCGCGTAAACCGGTTCGCGCACCAGTGGATTAAGCGCTCCGGCATAGACCGGCACGTTCTCGCGGCCCGCCAGTTTCAGCAGGGCGCGGGCGTTGTGGGTGGTGGCGCTCAGCGGCGCGTTGCCGTGCGTGGTGGACACGCCCAGCAGGTTCACGTCCGGGCGGCCCAGCAAGGTGAGCAGGGTGATGGCGTCGTCGCTGCCGGGGTCGCAGTCGTGCAGGGTGGGAAAGGAGCGGGCATTCATTCGCCCATTATCGACTTTCTGGAGACGGGCTGTCCGTGATTTGCGCGGCGCTGAGGGCAAAGCGGCGCAGGTGCAGCAAGCTCAGCAGCAGGGCAACGTTTTGTGCGAGGCCCATCACCAAAGCGGCGACGAGCGGCCAGACTGCGCCCTCTAACAGCACCAACCAGCTTTCGGGCAAGTCAAACGCAAAAAAAGAGCGGGCCACCGCCAGCAGCGGCAGCAGCGAGAGCCGACTGGCGATGTCAAAGGCCAGCAGCACCAAGCAGAAGATCAGCCAGTTGCCGAGCCGTTCGGCGGTGGGTTGCAGTGCCTCACTCAGTTCGCCGCGCAACTTGGCCTGCGTGAGACTCAGCCATTGCCGCGCCGCCGCCAAAATCAAATTGCCCACCAGCACCGCAAGCGCCAGGCCGAGGGCGACCAAGCCGCCGAGCAGCGCCAGCGTCAGTTTTAGCTCTGGCCCGATCGAGAATGGGCCCAGCGCGGCGGTGTTCAGTCCGGTTTCGGCCAGTGTCCTCACCGATAAACCGCCCGCCAGTATCAAAACCGCCGCCCCGAGCGCCGATCCCCACTGCGTCACGCTGAGCGTGGTGTTTAAGCTCAGGCGCAGGGCTTCACTGCGCTGCAAGTTGACGGCCTCACCCTGCGTCCAGCCGCGCACGCCGCCGAGGTAAGCCCGCGTCCAGCCGATCAGGGCGGTACTGAGCCACGTGCTGACGACCACCGCTGACACGCTCAGGATGCCCAGCAGCGACAGAGTGAGGGTGAACTGCTGAAGCTGAGAAGCAGACAGCGGGGCCGTAGGCGTCCAGTTTGTCAAAAGGGTCGCTGAGTGACTCCACAGCCAAATCCACGATCCAATCAGCGCCAACGTCAGTCCTATCCCGCCGCCCAAGGTGACGCCGCTGAGCGCCCCGAGCGCTTGATCAAGGGCTATGCCGCTGCGCTGAGCAGTCTGCTGAGAAGTGGGGATCACCCGCTTATTTTGCTGGATGAGCGGCTCAATTTGGCGAAGCAAGCGTCTGGTTTTCGCAGGAACCTATTCATTGAACAGCCGTTCAAAGAATGTTAATCTGCTGGGCGGAGGCTGAATTCATGCCGCAACCCGAAGGTTCTGCTTTGCCGTTCCGCCCCGCCTTACCCGCCATCGGTATCACCGCGCTGGGAGTCTACGCGCCTGAAAAAGTCGTGACCAACGCCGATTTTGAGCAGCACCTCGACACCTCAGACGAATGGATTTTTTCGCGCACCGGCATCCGTGAGCGCCGCTTTGCCGCCGAAAACGAATACACCTCGCACATGGGCGTGCGGGCGGTGCAGGATTTGGTGCGGCGCTTTCCTCACGCTTTGGAGGGTGTGGACGCGGTGGTGTGCGCCACCGGTAGCCCCGACGCGCTGTTTCCATCCACTGCCGCGCTGATCGCCGGACAGGTTGGCCTGCGCGGAGCGGCGGCGTTCGACGTGTCGGCGGCGTGCAGCGGTTTCGTGTACGCCTGCTCGGTGGCTCAGGGCCTGGTGGCGGGCGGCTCGGCCAAGAAGGTGCTGCTCGTAGGAGCTGAAACCATGAGCAAGATCGTGGATCAAACGGATCGTGGCACCGCCATTTTGTTTGGCGACGGCGGCGGGGCCATGATTATTGAAGCGGTGCCGAGCGGCTACGGCTTCGAGTCGTTCGTGCTGGGCGCGGATTCGGCGGGCGCGGAGAGCTTGTACGTGCGCTGTGTGGCGCATCAGTTGCCCAGCGGAGCCGCCATGCAACCGTATCTGGCAATGAACGGCCGCGAGGTCTTCAAGTTCGCGGTGCGGGTGATGGGCGAGAGCGGCCACGCCGCCATGCAAAAAGCCGGACTGAGCGTCAAAGATGTGGACTGGCTCATTCCGCATCAAGCCAATATCCGCATCATCGAATCGGCTTGCCAGCGGTTTGGGCTCTCCTTAGACAAAACGGTGGTCAATTTAGATCGCTACGGCAACACCTCCGCCGCCACCATTCCGTTGGCACTGGCCGAAGCCTACGACGACGGACGTATCCAAGACGGCCAACAGCTGCTGATGATCGCCTTTGGCGGCGGCCTGAGCTGGGGCGCGACTACGCTGAAGTGGTACGACCCGCTCAAGCACGCGGGGACGGCGCAGGCGGATCAGGCTTTAGAGTTACAAGTATGACTTCAATGAAAATTGCGGCCCTCTTTCCCGGTCAAGGCTCGCACAGCATCGGCATGAGCGCCGACCTCATCGCCGAATTTGACAGCGTCCGCCAAGTCTTTGACACCGCCGAATCGACTTTGCCCGGCCTCCGCGCCCTGATCGAAACGGGGCCGCTGGATGCCCTGACCCTGACCGCCAATCAGCAACCCGCATTGGTGACGGCCAGCTTGGCGGCTTACCGCGCTTGGCAAGTCCACACCAACTTGAACCCTTTCGCGGCGGCGGGCCACAGCCTGGGCGAATACAGCGCCCACGTCGCCGCCGGAACCCTGACGCTCTCAGACGCCCTGAAGCTGACCCGCAGGCGCGGTGAGCTGATGCAGGAAGCCGTGCCAGTCGGTGTGGGCGCAATGGCCGCCATCATGGGCGATCCGGGCGTGGTCGAGGAAGTCTGTGCGGGTCTGGAAGGTGTGCAACCTGCCAACTACAACGCGCCGACCCAGACCGTCATTTCCGGTGAAAAAGCTGCTGTGGAAGCCGCTTGCGCCCAGCTCAAGGCACGCGGCCTCAAAGCCATTCCGCTGAAAGTCAGCGCTCCCTTTCACTGCGCTTTGATGCAGCCAGCCGCCGAAGCCCTCGCTCCCGATTTGCGGGCCGCGCCGCTGGGCCAACTGGCTTTTCCGGTGATAGCCAACGTGAACGCGCAGGCTATAAGTGACGCGGCGGAGGTGCCGGAACTGCTGATTGAGCAGATCACCGGCAGCGTCCGCTGGGTGCAGAGCATTCGCCAACTCGCCGAGATGGGTGCGGAAGTCTTCGTGGAATTTGGGCCGGGTACGGTGCTGACCGGGCTGGTCAAGCGGATTTTGCCGGACGCACGGGTGATGAACGTGGGGAATGCGGCGCAGGTCAAGGAGTTTGAGTTATGATTCAAAGAAATTTATCTCATGCTAGGAGTTCATTGTGAAACGTCTTCTTCCTATATTGCCGTTTGCGGCGATCATGATGTCTTGCAATCAGACTTATCAACCAGTGCCCATAGATTTCAACTCGGACTCCCGTATTTTGCGCGGCACATGGGGCGGCACAGTTTACGATGGCAGAAATTTTGAAAAAAGGGAGGCAGATTTCCCAAAAATTAGTCCAACAGTTGGGAAGCAGATCAAACTACAACTGAACGCCATGTACATCAATCAGAGTATGTATAAGCTTTCTGGAACAGCTCTAGTGGGCACCGAGTCTTACCAGATTCAAGGTGAAGTGGAGGGTAAGGAGACTCATCGATACCTCAAGTCTCAGGGGAGATTGAGATTGGACAGCGAAGTGAATTTACGTCTGTTGTCTAGCAACAAGATCGCCTACTCTATGCATTGTTGGTACTACGATCCAGAGACAGCACCTTCCAAGTCGAATATTCGTTGTGAAGGCGTTGATGGCGTTTATCCTATCCCTGAAACCTTTCCAGATGGTATTTATCCCGGCTGGAGGATGCAGCTTTCAAGAGAAGGCAACTCATGACCCAATCAATCACCCCTCAGCGCGTCGCCCTCGTCACCGGAGCGGGCCGGGGCTTAGGCAAAGCGATGGCCCTCAAACTCGCCGCTGACGGCTTTAATGTAGCCGTCCACTATGGCCGCAGCAGCGCGGAAGCCGAGCAGCTCGCCGAGCAGATTCGCGCTTCGGGCGGCGCGGCCCAGACCTTCATGGCCGACCTCTCGGTGCCTGCCAACGCCAGCAAACTGGTAGAAGACGTGGCGGCGCAGATGGGCGGCCTGCACGTGCTGGTCAACAACGCCGGAATCACCCGCGACGGCCTGGCCATCCGTATGAGAGACGAGGACTGGGACGCGGTGATTGCCACCAACCTCAGCAGCGCTTTTGCCGCCTGCCGCGCCGCCATCAAAATCATGATGCGGGCGCGGGCGGGGCGGATCATCAACATTTCCAGCGTGGTGGGCCTGATGGGCAATCCGGGTCAGGCCAACTACGTGGCCAGCAAAGCCGGACTGATCGGCCTGACCAAAGCGCTGGCCAAGGAATACGGCGGACGCAACATCACGGTGAACGCCGTCGCGCCGGGCTTTATCGCCTCCGACATGACCGACGCGCTCAGCGACACCCAAAAGGCCGGATACGTGGCCGCTATTCCGCTGGGCAGGCTCGGCCAGGCTGAAGATGTAGCGGCGCTGGTGGGCTTCCTCGCCTCCGACGCGGCGGGTTATATCACGGGGCAAGTCATCGGCGTAGACGGCGGCCTGCACCCTCACTGAAGCGGCCCACATTTTAGACTCTATTGAGTATCTTCACGCCCTTTGCTCTGCCCGTGTAGACTGTCGCCAGCCAAAGCACACCACTTCAGGAGGAATCAGCATGGATACTTACGAACAAGTCAAAAATGTGATCATAGACAAACTCGGTGTAGAAGCCGAAAAAGTGACGCCCGAAGCCCGTTTCGTCGAAGATCTGGGCGCAGACAGCTTGGAGACCGTCGAGCTGATCATGGGTTTGGAAGACCAGTTCGGCGTGACCATCAGCGATGAGGCCGCCGAAAACATCCGCACGGTGCAGGCCGCCGTGGATTACATCAGCAGCCAGCAGTAAAACGGGTTTAAGCACGGCTGGGGCGAGTTGCGGATCATGCCGTACCTCGCCCCTTTGAGTTGAGCTTGATTGCGCACAGGGAGAAACGAATGGAGATCAAACGAGTGGTGATTACCGGCTTGGGGCCAGTCAGCCCGATTGGTTTGGGCGCTGAGACCTTTGCACAGGCGCAGCGTGAAGGCAAGAGCGGCATCGGCCCGATCACCCATTTTGACGCCAGCGCCTGCCGGGCGCAGATCGCGGGTCAGGTCAACGACGACCTCAGCCCCTTTATTGAGGCCCGCGAAGCCAAGAAGCTTGACCGCTACGTGCAGCTCGCGCTGGCCGCTGCCGATCTGGCCGTAGAGCACAGCGGCCTGAGCAAGGAAGAATTGGCAGGCGAGCGCACCGGCACTTTGGTCGGCAGCGGCATCGGCGGCATGAAAACCTTTGAAGATCAGGCCAAGGTGATGGTGGAGCGCGGCCCCTCGCGGATCAGCCCGCTGTTCATTCCGATGATGATCGCCAACATGGCCACCGGACACATCGCTATGCGCTTCGGAGCCACTGGGCCGAGCAGCACGGTGGTCACCGCCTGCGCCACCGGCTCGGGCGCGATTGGCGACGCTGCGCGGATCATTCAGCTCGGCCTCGCGGACGTGATGCTGGCGGGCGGCGCGGAAGCGGCCATCACCGGCCTGAGCATCGGCGGCTTCGGCAACATGCACGCCCTGACCGCCTCGCACAACGACGATCCTGAACAGGCCAGCCGACCTTTTGCGGCCTCACGTGACGGCTTCGTGCTGGGCGAGGGCGGCGCAGTGGTGGTCTTGGAAGAACTGGAACATGCCAAAAAGCGCGGAGCCAAAATCTACGCCGAAGTGGTGGGCTACGGCACCTCCGCCGACGCTTACCACGTCACCATGCCCGCGCCGGAAGGCCGGGGCGCTCAGGTCGCCATGCGTCAAGCACTCAAATCCGGCGGCGTCAACCCCGAACAGATCGGCTATGTCAACGCGCACGGCACTTCCACCCCCGCCAACGACCTCAACGAAACGCTGGCGATCAAAAGTGTTTACGGCGATCACGCCTACAAATTGGCCGTGAGCAGCACCAAATCCATGACCGGGCACTTGCTCGGCGCGGCAGGCGCGATGGAGGCCATCGCGGTGGCGCAGGCGCTC
Source organism: Deinococcus detaillensis (assembly GCF_007280555.1). Lineage (NCBI taxonomy): Bacteria > Thermotogati > Deinococcota > Deinococci > Deinococcales > Deinococcaceae > Deinococcus > Deinococcus detaillensis. The sequence continues at coordinate 441,974 of NZ_VKDB01000001.1, forward strand.
AGCGACGGAATTTTGCCGCCGACCATCAATCTGGCCGGCGACCCCGACCCAGCGCTTGACCTGGACTTTATTCCGGATGGAGCGCGTGAAAAGCAGGTGGACTACGCCATGAGCAACTCGTTTGCCTTCGGCGGTCAGAACGCGGTGCTGGTGTTCAAGCGCTGGACAGAGTAGCGCGAGTAACTCAGTCGCCGGCCTGCAACATGTTGGCTTCCAGCCGCTCGGCCACGTTGACCACGTGGTCGCCGAGGCGCTCCAAGCTGCGGGCCATCCGGGTAGCGGTCAGCGCCGCGCCGACGTCTTCGGGGTTTTCCAGGATGCGGGTGAGTGAAGCGCGTTGAAGCTGCTCGTAGAGGGCGTCGACCTGCTCAAAATCCAGCCGAATCACTTCCCTGACGCCGTCGAGGTCGCGCTCGGCAAAAGCGTAGGCCAATCTCTCCAACATGTTGCTCAGGAGGCGGGCAATCGGCAGCACGTCTTGCAGCGCCGCCGTTTGGGCCAGTGGCCCCAGCGCTTCCAGGTCGCGCCCGACTTGCCGCCCGTAGTCCCCGACCCGCTCCAGATCGGCCAGACTCCGAAACACCATCACGTAAAAATGCAGCTCGGTGTCGCTCAGCGGCTGGGCCATGGCCGTCAGGCACAGGTCTTCAAGCTCATATTCCAAAAGGTCCGTTTCGCGCTCGAGCTCGGCGGTGCGGACGGCCAGATTGGCAAACGCCCCACGCCCCACCGCCTGCTCAAGCAGCGCCATCTGTTCTAGCGTGATGCTGAGCATCCGTAAAAAACGGACGTTGAGGTGTCCTCTTAGGGGAGTAATGAGGCGGCTGTTCATCGTGGCTAGTATGTCGTTCATGGGTAAGGGGGATGTCATGCGGGTTCTTGGCCGCTGAGCAAAGCGGAAGTCAGCAAAAACGTCGAGTCTCAGGATAGCTGTACTGAGCTCCTGAGACTCTTGTTTTTCCGTTGGGTCTTTGGCGGCGCTGCTGGGCCTACCTGAATGGGCCTAGCTCAGTGGGCCTAGATCAATGGGCTTAGCCGAAGCGTCCCGTGACATACGCTTCGGTGCGCTCGTCTTTGGGCGAAGTGAAGAGTTGGTCGGTTTGGCCGTGCTCGACGAGGTCGCCGTTCAGGAAGAAGCTGGTGGTGTCGCTGACGCGGGCAGCCTGGTGCATATTGTGGGTCACGATAATGATGGTGGTGACTTTTTTGAGTTCGGTCATCAAATCTTCAATCTTGGCGGTGCTGGCCGGATCGAGCGCTGAAGTCGGCTCGTCCATCAGCAGGATTTCGGGTTCGACGGCCAGAGCGCGGGCAATGCACAGCCGCTGCTGCTGTCCGCCCGACAAACCAGTGGCAGGCGACTTGAGGCGGTCTTTGACTTCTTCCCAAAGTGCTCCGCCGCGCAGGGAGCGCTCGGCAATTTCCATGAGGGCTTTTTGGTCGCGCATGCCGGCCAGCTTCAGGCCGCTGACCACGTTGTCAAACACGCTCATGGTCGGAAAGGGATTGGGCTTTTGAAACACCATCCCCACCCGGCGGCGCACTTCTACCGGGTCGACGCCAGCGCTGTAAATGTCTTGGCCGTCCAGCAAAATCTGGCCTTCCACGCGTGCGCCCGGCGTGAGGTCGTGCATCCGGTTGATGGCCCGCAAAAAAGTGGTTTTTCCGCAGCCCGAAGGGCCGATCAGGGCATTGACTGTGCCTTTTTCAACATCCAAGTTGACTTTGTTCACGGCTTGCTTGCTGCCGTAATAGATATCTACGTTGCTGGCGGTCAGTAATAGGGACATGTAGCTCCTTTCAGGGTTTGGGGAGGGGAGGGCAAAAGCGGATACCTTTACTCAGCGTTTTACTTTTGCCTGCTGGCAAAGCGGGCCAGCAAGGAGGTCACGAAAATGAGGGTAATCAGCAGCAGCGCTCCAGCTTGAGCGAGGCGCTGGTTTTCGTCGTAAGCGCTGGTGGCTCCGATAAAAATTTGCAGCGGCAAAGCGCTGGTGGGTTGCAGGGGATTGAGGTTGACCAGGTTGCTGCCGAAAGCCGTGAACAGCAGTGGAGCCGCTTCTCCAGCCACGCGGGAGAGGGCCAGCATCAGGCCGGTGATAATGCCGCCGCTGGCTGCGGGCAGCACGATGCTCAGAATCACTTTCCACTGCGGCAGGCCGAGTGCCAAGCCCGCCTCACGCACGCTCAGCGGCACCAGTTTCAGCACTTCCTCGGTGGTTCTGACCACGATAGGCACCATCAACAGGCCCAGCGCCACGCTGCCCGCAAAGGCGCTGAAGTGTCCCATCGGTCTGACCACCAGTGCGTAAACCACCAGCCCCATCACGATGGCGGGAATGCCGCTCAGCACGTCACTGAGCATTCGAATAACCGGCATCAGGCGGTGGCGCGGAAATTCGGCCAAAAAGATACCGCCCGCGACGCCCACCAGAACGCCCAGCACGGCGGCCATCGCCAAGATCAGCAGCGAGCCGGAAATGGCGTTGGCCCAGCCGCCGCCCGCTTCGCCTTCAGGCGCTGGGGTTTTGAGAAAAAAGTCGAGATTGAGAGCGCCGAAGCCTTTGAGAAGCAGAAAACCGAAAATCAGGATCAGCGGCGCGACCACCAGCATGGTGCCGAGGCCGATCAAAAAGCCCATGAAGGCGTTCTTGGATTTGCGGCCACCGCTCAGGCCGTTTTTGTTGAAGGTCGGTGATAACTGCGACACGGCCATTTCACAGCCCCTTTGGCGTCAAGCGCAAAATGATGATGCGGGCGATTAAGTTGACGAACACGCTGACAAAAAAGAGTGTCAGGCCCAGGCCCACCACGCTGGAGCGCTGGAGGCCCTCGCGGGCGTCACCGAACTGATTGGCGATCATAGAAGCCATCGTCGCGGTGGGCGACCAAATGCTTTTGATGATTTCGGGGGTGTTGCCGATGACCATCGCCACCGCCAGCGTCTCGCCCAGCGCCCGGCCCAGCGCCAGAATAATGCCGCCCATGATGCCCGCTCTGGCATACGGCAAAATCGCCAAGCTGATGACTTCCCATTTGGTCGCGCCCAGCGCGTACATGGCCTCGCGCTGATCGGCGGGCACCAGCCGGATCACGTCGCGGGCCACCGAAGCGGTGAACGGCAAAATCATGATCGCCAAAATGGTGACGGCCAGCAAAAAGCCCAGGCCGGTGGGCACCTGCGGCATAAAAAAGCATTGCAGCGAGGTGGTGTTGCTGTTAAACAGCTCGGCGCAGCGGGCGGTCAAGTCGGGGTTGCTGGTGTAGAGCCACAGCTGCACCTGCTGAAACAGCGGCTTGAGCGCGAAGAGCGCCCACAGCCCGTATACCACGCTCGGCACGGCGGCCAGCAGCTCAACGAGGTAGCCCACCGGGTTGGCCAGCCACTTGGGCGCGTACTCGGCCACAAACAGCGCCGAGGCAATCGCCAGCGGTACGCTGATCAGCAGCGCCAAAAAGCTGGTCAGCAGTGTGCCCATCACCAAACTCAGTGCGCCGTACTCGCTGGTGACCGGGTTCCAGACATTGGTGGTCAAAAAACTCAGGCCGAATTTCTGAATGGCCGGCCATGACTGCTGTCCCAGCAGCGCGATGCTCAGCACAAAGGTCAGGGCAATCACCAGCGACAAGCCAACGATGACGGTGCGGAATATCCCGTCGCCTTTAGAACTGAGTTTGGGGAGCGTCACTTTTCGGGGAAAGGGTTCATTCATCTGTGGCCTCTAAGCGCCGAACAAGTGCGCGTTAAGATAGTTCACTGTTCAAGTGTCAGCTTGAAGTCAGGCTGCGAAAAAGTCGACAAGCCAGCAAAAATCGGAGCGCCCACAATGGAGTGCTCCGCTTAGAAAGGTCAGGTTCAAGTGGCGTCGTTTAGAACTTTGCGCCGCCGTAGTTCATGCTGGCAATGATGGTCTTGGCTTTGTTGGCCGCGTTGGCCGGCAGTTTGGCGTAGTCCAGCGGCTCGTTGTACTGCTGGCCGGTGCTGACCATCCAGCTCAGGAGGTTCTTGAGGTCTTTGGCCTGCGCCTCGGTGCGGCTGCCGTACTTCTGATCTTGGTAAAAGATGATGTAGGTAAAGCTGGCAATCGGGTAGGCGTTGGGATTGGCGCTGTTGGTGATGCTGACGCGGGTATCGGCTGGGATGACCACGCCTTCAGCGGCCAGCGCGGCTGGGCCGTTGTCGGCCACGATCATTTTGCCGGCCCGGTTCTTGACTGCGCCGAAGTCCAGTTTGGTCTGCTTGGCGTAAATCAGTTCCACGTAGCCAATCGCGCCGGGGGTGCTTTTGACGATGCCGGCCACGCCGTCGTTGCCTTTGCCGCCCACGCCCACCGGCCACTGCACACTGTTGGCGCTGCCGACTTTGGTTTTCCACTCGCTGCTGACTTTGCTCAGGTAATCGGTGAATACGGCGGTGGTGCCGGAGCCGTCCGAGCGGCGAGCCACCGTGATCGGCAGGCCGGGCAAGGTCACGTCAGGGTTGAGTTTCTTGATGGCCGGATCACTCCACAACTTGACTTTGCCGAGGTAGATGTCGGCCAGCAGCTTGCCGTCAAAGTTGAGCTTGGTGGTCACGCCGGGCAGGTTGTAGGAGGGAACCACTGCGCCGATGGCGGTGGGGATGTGCAGCAGCTTGCCGGGAGCAGGCTTCATGGCTTCGTCGCTCATAGGGTTGTCGCTGGCTCCGAAATCCACGGTGCGGGCGATGATCTGCTGCTGGCCCGAGCCGGAACCCACCGATTGGTAGTTCACGTCGTTGCCGCTGGCGGTTTTGTATTCGGCAAACATCTTGGAATACAGCGGATAAGGAAAGCTCGCGCCCGCGCCGGTGATGGTGGCAGCGGAGGCGGCAGCGGCGGTCATTGCGATCAGGCTCAGGCCCAAAGTCAAAATCTTCTTCATGCCTCACACTGTGCTGTTTGTTTGTCAGGGGAACGTCACTGGTTTGTCAGGCCCGCGTCAGCCCAGATGTCATTTCAGCCCAGACCCGTTTGGGGTGGTGGCCGCTTGCTCGGTATTGTTGAAGGCAGGTGACCTAGAGGAAAAGCTTAAGAAACACCCCCAGCAAATTTGTACCGAGTTCAAGGCAGGATGCTAAGTTAAGCCATGACCGCCGCTGCCCACCCACCCGCGCTGCACCATCTGCGCGGCACGCTCTACGCCGCCTTGGTCCCGATTCCCTTGCCGATGAAAACCGTCACGGTGCTGATCGACCTCTCGCCGCCTGTGACTTTGATCGACACCAGCATCAACACCCCTGAAGCTCGGCAGGCCCTCGAAGCCGCGCTGAGTGCCCTCGGCCTGCACTGGCCCGACATCGAGCGCGTCATCGTGACCCACATCCACCCCGATCACTACGGCTTGGCGGGGCTGATCGAGGAGCGCAGCGGAGCGTCGGTGCAGATGCTCGACCATTCTGTTAAGCAAGAACGGCTCTGGTCGGACTGGGAAAGGCAGTTGCCCGCCCAGCACCAGTTTTTTGCCGAGCACGGTGCGCCGCCGAATTTTGGCGTGGGCGAAGCGCAAACATCCGAATGGGTGCGGCCCGCCGTTCGCCTGACGCCGCTGCAAGCGGGGCAACAGGTGACGCTGGACGGGGCCGACTGGCAAGTGCTGTGGCTGCCGGGCCACGCTGACGGGCACCTGGGGCTGTGGCAACCCGAAACTGAGATGCTGATCGCCGGAGACGCCATCTTGCCGCGCATCACCCCCAACATCGGCCTATATGTGGGCGGGCGGCCCGATCCGCTGGGCGATTACTTTGCCACGCTCGAGAACATCAGGGCGCTTGGCCCGGTGCAGGCGGTGGTGGGCCACTACGGGCCAACGATGGACAAGGTGGCGGCGCGGGCGCAGGAAATACACGGGCATCACTTGGAGCGCCTGGATGAGCTCCTTGTGGCCGTGCGGGAGCGCCCCCGCCACGCTTACGACCTGAGCTTCGTGCTGTTTGCCCGCGAATTGCCGCCGAGCGGTCGCCGCTTTGCAGTGGCCGAAACTTTGGCCCACGCCGAGTATTTGCGGCTGGGGGGCGCGGTGCAGCGCAGTTGGGTGGACGGGGTCTGGCAGTATCACGACTGAGGCAGCGGTGGTCATAGGCCTCAAATAAAGACACGAAAAGGCGGGCCAGCTTCATCAGCCGCCCGCCCTCTTTTTTAAGGTTTTACTTCGTCGTGGGCGTTGCCGCGCCGGTCACGGCTTTTTTGCCCATGCGTTCTTCCAGCAGCACCACCATCGGGGCCACGATATAAATGCTGGAATAAGTGCCGATCAAAATGCCCACGATCAGCGCAATGGAAAAGTCGCGCAGCACCGGGCCGCCGAAAATCAGCAAGCTGAACAGCGGCAACATGGTGCTGATCGAGGTCATCACCGTGCGCGAGAGCGTTTGGTTGATCGAGATATTCACGATTTCGCGGTAGCTCTTGCCGCGCAGCAGCTTGAGATTCTCGCGGATACGGTCCGACACGATAATGGAATCGTTGAGTGAGTAGCCGATCAAGGTCAGGAGGGCCGCCACCGAAGCGATGTTGAATTCCAGTTTCGCCACGGCGTAGAGGCCCATCACGATGGCCACGTCATGCAGCACGGCGATAATAGAGCCGAATCCCATCACGAAATCGAAGCGGAACCAGACATAAACAAGAATCAGGCCCAGGCCCACCAGCACAGCGTAAATGGTTTGCTGGGTGAGTTCTGCGCCCACCGCTGGCCCCACCGTTTCGGTTTGCTGCACTTCGCCGCCGGGCAGCGCGTTGATTTTGGCGTCCAGCAGCTTGACTTGATCGCTGGTCAGTTCCGGCACCTTGATGGTGTAGGTCACGCCCCCCGCTGTGGGGTTGATGTCGCGCTGGATGCTGGTGCTTTGGCCGGTCACGTTGGCAATGCCGGCGCTGGTGACTGCCGTGCGAACCTGCTCGGTGGTGGTGCTCGGCGCAGCTTTAGCAGTGATGCTGGTACCGGAAGTGAAGTCCACCCCGAAATTCAGTCCCCGCACGCCTACGAAGGTCGCGCCCGCGATGGCCAGCAAGATACTGGCAGTGGTGATAAAGGGAGCCGCTTTGATGAAGTTGATGTTCGGAACGCCGATTCTGAACGGCGCTTTGAAGTCGCGCTTGTTGGCAACGGCGTACAGCATCCACTTGGCGAACACCAGGTTAGAAAAAGCCGAGGCCACCACGCCGATAATCAAAGTGACGGCGAAGCCTTTGACCGGCCCCGAGGCGTAGTTGTAAAGCGCCAAAGCTGAGAGCAGGTGAGAAGCGTTCACGTCCAAAATGGTCAGGGTGGAGTGTTCGTAGCCTACGTTGATGGCGTTTTTCAGACCTTTGCCCCGGCCCATTTCCTCTTTGATGCGCTCGAAGGAAATCACGTTGCCGTCCACTGCCGCGCCGATGGTCAGCACCAGGCCGGCGATGCCCGGCAAGGTCAGGGTGGCCCCGAAGCCGCCCAGCAAGCCCAGAATGGTCACCGAGCTGAACAGCAAGCCAAGAGAGCCGACCAGACCAAACCAGAAGCCGTAATAGAAAAACAGCATGCCGAAGACGGCAGCGATACCGACCAGCGCGGCAATTGCGCCGCTGCGGATGGCGTCTGCGCCCAGCGTCGGGCCGATGGCGCGTTCCTCGTCCACTTTAATTTTGATCGGCAGCGAGCCGGATTTCAGTACCAAGGCCAACTCGCTGGCTTCTTTTGAATCGAAGCTGCCGGTGATTTGGAAGTTGTTGTAAAGCGCCGACTGAATGGTGGCCACCGATTTGATCTGGCCGTCGAGCACCACCGCCATCGATTTCTGAACATTCTTGCTGGTGAAGTCGCCAAAGGCTTTGGAATCTTTGGGATTGACGTTGACGTTGACTTGCCAGACGCTGGGCCGCTGCTGGTCGATGCCCGCCGTCGCGCCCGCCACGATGCTGCCGGTGGCCTCAGCCGGGCCGAGGTCGGAGAGCTTGTAGCCGAGCGAGGCGGGGTTGCGCTGCAACTCGGCGGGATCCTGCTTGGCTCCGGGGTTGACGATCTTGAATTCCAGCTTGGCCTGCTGCTTGACGATTTGCCGGGCGCTGTCCTGCACGGCGGGAGTGGCTCCCGGAATCTCCACGACCACCCGTTTGTTGCCCGAGACCGTCACGGTGGGCTCGGTGACGCCTAGGGTGTTGATGCGGTTTTCGATGATGGTCTTGACCTGAGAGAGCTGGTCTTTGGTGGCCGTTCCCGTTTCCGGCGAGAGCGTCATTCGCAGCCCGCCTTCGAGGTCGAGGCCCAGCGTAATGAATTTAAAGTTGTTGCCCCACAGCTCGCCAATATGGTCTCTGTGCTGCCAGGGCCGCCAGATAAAGGTGATGCTCAGCAGCAGCACCGCCAAAATGGCGAGGGTGGTCGTGATGGAGTTGCGCCGCTGCGGGGCGGCTTTCTTGCGGCGCACGGGCCGTTTGGGGGTATTAAAGGTCATGGGGACTCCGGTAGAAGAGAAGGGTTCAAGGTCGGTGGCGTGTGGCCCTGACCTCAGCCCCCATCAGTTTGCTGCCGTCCCAGCGCCGTCAAGTCCGGCATCCTCGGCCCGGTTTGGGCTTCGCCCAGCAGCAGCGCAGTTCGCTGATACTGCGGCGCGTCGATCATCAGTTCTTCTTGCGGCGCGGCCAGCAGGCTTGGCCCCGGCGTCGGCGCAGGCATGGCCCGCAGTTCCGGCAAGGCGGCTTGCCCCGCCGTCATCAGCGTGCGCTGACCCTCGGGGTGCGGCGTTTGGTTGCCCCACACCGCCAGCAAAGAGAAGGCAGCAATCAGCCCCGGCCACAGCTTGATAAAGCGGGCCAGAAGGTGGGGTGAGGGCGGCAGGGTCTTCATATGTTTTTTGACAGCGTTAAGGTGGCCTTAAGGCAAGTCACTATAGCAGCGCTGGGCTGAGGGGTTTCTGGTTTACCTGACCAAACCACGAAAAAGGCCGGACACTTGGCCCGGCCCTTTCTGATCTGGAGATTCAAACTTGGAAGCTCGAATTTAGAGACTCAGGCGGAGTGCTTAGCCTTTCACGGCGCCCGCCGTCAAACCGGAGACGATGTTGCGCTGGAACACCAGCACCAAAATAATCAGCGGAATAGTGACCACGATACTGGCGGCCATGATCTGGCCCCACGGCTGGTCGAACTGCGTCGCGCCGGAGTAGTTGGCGATCACCACTGGCACGGTGCGGCGGGTGCTGGTAAAGGTCAGCGCGAAGAGGTACTCGTTCCAAGCGTTGATGAAGGCCAAGAGGCCAGTGGTCACCAGCGCGGGCATCATCACCGGAAACAGAACCAGAAAGAGGGTTTGCAGCGGGGACGCGCCGTCAACCAGCGCGGCTTCTTCCAGCTCGCCGGGCAAATCACGCACGAACGAGGTCAGCACCCAGACCGTGAAGGGAATGGTGAAAATCAGGTAAGCGAGAATAAGGCCGCTGGGAGTGTTGTAGAGGCCCAGCGAGTTGATCAAGGTGTAGAGGCCGCCCAGCACCGCGATTTGCGGAAACACGCTGACGGCCAGCACGATATACAGCACCGCCGACTTGCCCCTGAACTTGAAGCGCCCCAGCGCGTACGCCGCGAAGCTGCCGAACAGCAGCGCAATAGCCACCGCGCCCACAGCGGTAATCAAGCTGTAGAGCAGGCCCAGACGGAAATTGGGATTGGCGAACACGTCGATGTAATTGCCCAGCGTAGACGGCGCAGTGGCAAAGGCCAGGGGCTGCAAGAACAGGTCGCCGGCTTTGCGGAAGCTGGTCAGTACTGCCCAGAGAAACGGAATCAGCAGGTAAAGGGTAATCACAACAACGAGCGCGTAAAAGCCGACGCGTTGGAGGTAGTACAAAGTGGGGTTGGTGCGTTTTAAGTACATGCTGTAGTCCTCCTAGCTCAGTCGAATTTCACGCGGAAGGCCGTGACATAAACCACCACAATCACCATGATGATAATAAAAATGGCGATGGACACGGCGCTGCCCATGCCCAGCAACTGATTGTCGATCAGGGCTTGCCTGGCGTAAGCGGTCATCGAGAGCCGGGCCGCCGAGACGTTGCCGACCATCACCGACATGATGTCGAAGACCCGCAGGGCGTCGAGGCTACGGAACACCAAAGCCACCAACAGCGCTGGGCGCAGCAGCGGCAAAGTCATCTGCCAAAACTGACGCCCCTTACTCGCGCCGTCCATGTCGGCGGCTTCGTACATGTCGCTGGGCAAGCTCTGCAGGCCTGCCAAAATCAGCAGCGCCATAAACGAAGTGGTTTTCCAAACGTCCACCGCGATCATGGCCCAAATGGAGGTGCTGGGGTTGGCCAGCAGCGCCGTTCCGCCGAGCAGACCGCGCCCGATCAGCCCAAACGAATCGTTGTACATATACGACCACATCTGCGCCGAAACGACGGTGGGAATGGCCCACGGCACCAGCATGGCGGTTCTCAGGAAGGCCCGGCCCGGAAAAGCGCTGTTGACCACCAGAGCGATAATCATGCCGAAAACAGTTTCTAAAAAGACTGACACCACTGTAAAGAGCAGCGTATTGGTGACTGCGCCCCACCATTTGGGATCCTGCAAAAAGCCCAGCGCAACGCCTTCGTCGGTGGTAAACCAAAAATTGCCCAGTCCCAGAAAGGTTTTCTGGTCGGGCGAGGTGAGGTTGGCCTCAAACAGCGAAAAGAAAATGGTGCGGTAGAGCGGATAACCCGCCACCAAAATAATGGCGATCATGGTGGGAATCAGCAGCCAGACGGCTTGGCGGGCGCGGGTCGCTTCGATGCCGCGCTGTTTGACAGCTTTATTGGTGGGTACAGTGGTGGTCATAAGCCGGTGATCTCCTTCTTGGCGCACACGGGCAAAACCCTAAGCCATCAGCGAAATACGGAAATAAAAAAGTGGGCAAGAGCAGGGAGGCAGCAAATGCAGCGTAAGTCAGATCACGATCAGCTTGTTATCCAAAAAAGGGGGATGTCCGTACCCTCTGGACATCCCCCTACGCTCCGTCAATCAGGAGCGCGGTGAGCGTTTACCAACCACGACCTTTAATACGGGCCAGATCGGTGCTGAGCTGCTTGACCGCGTCTGCGCCTTTGGTTTTCTTGTTCAGCACGTCGGTGACGGCGGTGCTAAAGGCCTGCGAAACTTGGTTGTACTTGCCTTTGGTGGGGCCGGAAGGACGCGCCACCGCGTTGGTAAAGACGTCGAGCAGGCTGCCGAAGAAGGGGTTGGCCTTCAGGATGTCTTTGTCTTTGTAGAGGCTGGTGATAGTGGGGTTGTACGAGCCTTCAATGGCGCGAATCTTTTGCTCTGCGGGGCCGGTCAGGTAGCGCACCAAGGCGATGGCCGCGTCCTGATTCTTGGAATACATGCTCACGCCGAGCTGCCAGCCGCCCAAGGTCGCGGCGGGGTTGCCACCGGGGCCAGCGGGCAACGGGGCCACGCCGATCATGCCTTTGACTTTGCTGTCGGCGCTTTGGCCGAGTGCCCAAGCGTAGGGCCAGTTGCGCATGAAAGCGGCGTTGCCGGACTGGAAGATGCCGCGTGCGGGTTCTTCGTCGTAGGTGGTCACGCCTTTGGGGCTGATGGTGCCGACCCAACTCGCGGCGGCGTCGAGCGCAGCGGCGGCTTTGGGGTTGTCGATGGTGATTTTGCCCGCATCGTCGACGATGGTGCCGCCGCCGAAGCTGTTGACCCATTCCAGCGCGTCGCAGGTCAGACCTTCATAGTTTTTGCCCTGAAAGACGAATCCTGCAAAGGCCTTATTGGTCTTTTGCTCGCCGTCTTGAATTTTCTTGGCCATCATTGCCAAGTCAGCCCAGGTCTTGGGAGCGGCGGTAAAGCCGTACTTCTTCAGCAAGTCGGTGCGGTAGTACAAAACTCCTGCGTCGGTAAACCAGGGCATGGCCACCAGTTTGCCGTTGACGGTGTCGGCGGCGATGATGGCTTTGAAGTTGGCGTTGACTTCGGCGGCAGGTACTTTGCTCTTGAGATCAACGAAGTGCTGCGCCAGCAAGCCCGGCCACACCACGTCGAGTTGGTAAACGTCAATGTCGCTGCTCTTGGCGGCGAGTTGCTGCTGATACAGGCCCAAACGGTCGTTGGTCAAGTTGGGGCTTTCAAAGACTTTGACGGTATTGCCGGTGGCCTTGGCCCAGCGGGCCGCGCCTTCTTTACACAGTTGGAGTTCCTGGCCCACGGAACCGCAGGCGAGAGTGACGGTGACGGCGTGGGCTTGTGAGCCCAGCGCGGCGGCGGCGGCAACAGCTAACAACATGGCGGGTTTCTTCATGTATTCCTCCGGATGAAACCTCGACTTGGGCCGGCACCGAGTAATCAGTGAACAAAAGCCAGCTTTCGGAAGCGGTTCCACATTTGAACGTTTGGTAGCGGAAGATTACACCCCTCACCGAACATTGTCAATGTTAGGAGGGCCATTTGAGCCCGTTCGGGACAGCTTTAAGCAGTCTCTGAGGACCGCTGTCAGCTTGCCGTCAGATCTAGCTTTTGTGTGCGCTGGGTGAAGCTCTGCTTGAGACGGTGTGGAAAACCATACAAGGAAAGCACCGGCTTTTCTGCATTCAAAAATGGCGGGCGACAAAGGGTTTGGTTAAGCTCTGGAGCGACGGTGGCGTGAGCGGATCAGCTTCCTAAACACTCGCTGTGATTCACTTCCATCAGGGGGCTGTCCGCACCTACCGGGCCTGCCCGTTCAGTCAACAAAGAAGCCCTTTTTGACCAGTACCATAAGCACCCGCCGCAGCCATCCAAAAGCGCTCGACCCGTACGTCTGGAGCGCACCACACCAGCGCTGCTCGGCGGCCCACGCCCCAGATCAGCGCCGCTTGCCCAAAGTCTTGGCCGATTTCTAAGGCGCGGCGCAGGTTGAGCGCCGGCACGATCAAACTCGGCTCGGCCCAGTTGCCTTCACCATTGACGCCCTCTAAGGCAGGCCACGCTGCTAAAGCGGCCCGCAAGCGCGACTGTGCTTCGGCGTTGCTGGCGGGGTCGCTGGCCTGACCGTGTGGATTCCAAGCCGTCAAGATGGCCCAGCGCTGTTGTGGCAAGCTCCAAAACGGCAAGACGCCTCCAGCATGGCTCAACTGGTAGCGCCGCTGGGCTGTGCCGTAGGAAGTGGACAGGAAAGCTGAGCGCAGTTGACTGGGCGGCGATTGGAAGTTGATGGCAGGAGAGTTCACGGTGAGGCTTTTACCGAGAAGGCGTGGCCGTCACCAGCGCTTCGACGGCGATCAAGTCAGACTGACCGAAACGCAGCAAAACCTTGACGCGCTTGCCGACCTTGAAGGTGCCGCCCAGCACCACCCGGTAAGGACTGCTCTGCGAAACAGTCAGCGGCCCAGTCAGCGGAATTTCTTTGACGACTTGGCAGCTTGGGGTGCAGCGCAGCAGTTTGGCGTGTCCAGTGTCTGACCACACGCCGGTCAAGCTCTGGGCGCTGCCGGGCAGCAAGTGGGCTTCGAGCAGCACCCCGCCGAAGGTAGGCCGCAGGGTGGCCGTTTCAGCGCTGGGCGCGGCCAAGACACCTGCGCTCAGTAGTCCCGCCAAGCCGCACGCCAGCCAGAGCGGGCGGCCCCGGCGTTTCACTCGTCGTCTCCGTCTTCGTCCGGTGTACCGGCGTCTGGAGCGTCTACATCTGTTTTCATCAGCTCGCGCAGCACCGAAGTGGCAAAGCTGCCTTTGGGCAAGGCAAAGCTGACGGTGTAGCCGTCTTCTTCGGGCGTCAGAGCGGCGTCTTCCATGAAAATGCGGATCAGGCGGCGGTCGCCCCTGCGGGAAGCGAAGACCTCGGGCGTCAAGCCGAATTCGCCCAGCACTTCAGCTTCGAGTGCGCCTGCGTCCAGGGTCAGCGGTTTGGTTTTGCGTCCGAACAGCGTGCCGGTGGCGCTGACTTCGTTCCGGGCGGCGCGGAGCGACTCGGCCTGCGCGTCTTCGACCAAAAAGACCCCACCGGTGTCGTGTTTCTTGGCCATGTCACCGCTGAGGAGCCCATCAAACAGGCCGCGCTCTAGTCTCAGGCTGACAAAGCGGTTAAAGAGAGCGCTCTGCACGCTGCTGCTCAAGAACCGCCGGACTTGTGGGTCGCGCAGCTCCGACTCGCCGCGCAGCACCCTTAGGCCTTCCTCGGCATTCAGGCCGCCGAGGCCAAAGCGCTGCGGCCCGAAGTAATTGGGCACGCCGAGGTGCGTGAGCAAGTCCAGCGTGCTTTGCGCCTGCGCCGCCGTCTCCGGAGCGCCGCGCACCCGCACAGTAAAGCGGTTGCCGCGCAGGTGGCCGAGGCCGAGCTTGTTGGTGTGGCGGCCCGTCTCTAAAATCTGCACGCCCTCCAAGCTGAAATCGCCCAAACGGGCTTCATACTTGGCAGGCAAGCTGATCCACTGCCGGGTAACAGCGTGGCGGTCTTTGAGGCCCGCGATGCCGAGGTCTTTGGCTTTGACGCCGAGCTGCACACTGAGCTGCCGCGCCAAGTGAGCGGTGGTGTGGCCGACTTTCTCAAGGTGCAGATACAAGTGGTCGCCGCTCCCGGACGGCAAATAGGTGGGGCGTTCCTCGACCACGAAGTCGGCTGGCTCTCGCCGCAGGAGGCCGCCGCTGCCGGGGGTGGGCGTCAAGGCGCTGAGCGCCGACCAAGAAAAAATCAGATTCACAAGGCACCTATGGTACTGCGGCCAGATGTGACAACCGCTCGGTGGCCGGTGCAGATGAAGACGGAGCGCTCTCATCTGTTTTGTCCGCTCCATGAAGCCCAGTTCTTACAAATCCAAAAAGTGCGGTCCAGACGCAGAAAATTCTAAGAAGTGTGAACAATTCGAGCTGATCGACCACCCAAGCTAGATGAGAATTCTCTCATGTTGAGCTACCAGAACGAAGTTTTTGGTGTTGGGTCTTCATGATTGAAGGCTGAGGGCGAATTCGGCAGAGAGAGGCCAAAGACTCAAGTGCGTCCAGCACGACAAAATTTAGAGCTTGTAAGAAATGATGTGTCAAAGTTCACATCCTGGGCCGGTGAGGTGAGGCCGCTGCAAGGGAGCATTTTCTAAGCTTCTTCTCAGATAGGCGAGCACGGCCCCCACCCTCACTTTTGCTTTTGGAGATCATCATGAAAACCCCCCTGACTTTTCTGACCATCGGCTTTTTCGCTCTCGCACTGACTGCCTGCGGAGGCGCAAATCTTCCCTCGCCTTCAGCTGGAGCAGGTGCGGCGGTGGGGAGCAGCGAAGTTTCCGGCGGTTTGGGAGCCAACAGCAGCAAAGACGCGGGGCCGCAGGATATGACGGCGGAAGAAAGAATGGTGCTGGAGCAGACCAACAAGGCCCGCGCCGTCGCCCGCACCTGCGGCGGTCAGTCGTTCGCGGCCGCTGGCCCGCTGACTTGGAACGGCTACCTCGCCAAGTCGGCCCGCGCCCACTCGCAGGACATGGCCGACAAGTCGTACTTCAGCCACGTCGGCCTGGACGGCAGCACCATGATCAAGCGCGACGAAGCGGCTGGCTACAGCGCTTGGCAAGAACTCGGCGAAAACATCGCCGCCGGATACGCCATCGCCGTCGTCGTTCAAGGCTGGATTGACAGCCCCTCACACTGCAAAACATTGATGGATCCCAAGTACAAAGAGCTCGGCGTCGGCTACGTCTACAAGCAGGGCACCCAGTACGGCACCTACTGGACGCAGGAATACGGCACCCGCTGAGCAGCGTAGGGCGCTCTGAGAAACAAAAGGAAGGAAGCGGGGACGAAGGCTATTTCAGCTTCGTCCCCGTTGGGGTTTTTGGGAGCGCCGTCAGCCTATCTAGCCGCCCAGGTAAGCGTGCAGCACCCGCTCGTCGCCCACCAGTTCGCTCGACAAGCCGCTGAAGGTGACTTGCCCGGCTTCCATCACGTAAGTGCGGTGGCTGGTCTGCATAGCGAGCTTGGCGTTTTGTTCGACCAGCAAAATGGTCACGCCCTGGGCATTGAGTTCTTTGATGATCTTAAAGATTTCGAGGACGATAATCGGCGCGAGGCCGAGGCTCGGTTCGTCGAGTAAGAGAAGTTTAGGGCGGCTCATCAGCGCTCTGGCAATGGCCAGCATCTGCTGCTCTCCGCCCGACAGTGTTCCGGCCAGTTGGCTGCGGCGCTCGCCGAGGCGCGGAAAACGCTCGTACATCCGCTCCACGTCACCGTGAACGCCCGCCGTATCTTTGCGAATATACGCGCCGAGTTCCAAGTTATCGGCGATGCTCTGGCGGGCCAAGACCTGCCGCCCTTCAGGACTCTGGGCAATGCCGTAGCTGACCACCTTATCGGCAGTGACACGCGACAAATCATGGCCGTCGAAGATAATCTGGCCGCTTTTGGCTTTCAGCATCCTTGAAATGGCCCGCAGCGTGGTGGTTTTGCCCGCACCGTTCGCGCCGATGAGGGTCACGATTTCGCCTTGCTCGACGGTCAGCGAGAGGTCGCGCACCGCTTGAATGGCTCCGTAATTGACGCTGAGATTTTTGAGTTCTAGGAGAGGCAAGGGGAGGCTCCTTTCGGGTGGGATTGCGCAGAGAGCGGCGGCGAATAGAAACAGGTTGGCTGGCGTTTGTGGCTGTCTTTTCTCGGCTCTATCTCTCGGAATAGAGCGGATTGCGTTGGTTCTTGCCCTCTGTGCGCTTCTCGCAAACTGAACGCGGTGATAAGCCGTTTCGCGCATGGACTCTTTGGGTTGCCCGTGTTCTCCTGTCTTCATGTCCACCGATTTCTACCCGCCACTGAACCTCAAAGTCATTACGCCCCAGTTGGAACTGCGTGGAGCGACGGACGAACTGCTGGCCCAGCTTCTTCCTATTGTTCGTGGTGGCGTAATCACGCGCCCACCTGACCCATTCGATGATCCGATGTCGCTCTACGAAGACAATCCGCTGCGTGAAAGGAAGTGGCTTCAGGCCATCTGGCGCGGGCGGGGCAATGTTCACCCTGATTCTTGGCGTTTGTACTTTGTGGTGATGCTGAACGGGCAGGCGGTGGGAATGCAGGATTTGATCGGCGTGAATTTTGACACTTGCCGCACCGTCACCAGCTTTTCTTGGCTGGCTCCCAGTGCCCGGCAACGAGGTCTGGGACGCGAGATGCGTGCGGCCATTCTTCACCTCGCCTTTGGGGGGTTTGGCGCGGGGGAGGCGAATAGCGAGGCGTTCTTTGACAATTCGGCGTCTAACCGGGTCTCGGAGAGCATGGGCTACCAACCCAACGGCACGGACTGGGCCACCCGGCGCGGTGAACCCGCCGTGTTGAACCGCTGGCGGCTTGAGCGGGAAGACTGGGAACCAAATCGCCGCAGCGACATCGAGTTGGTGGGCGTGGACGAGTGTAAAGCCGTGCTGTACATCGAGTAAGCACAGGCCCCTGGGGTGCAGGTCGGCGAGTGCCGCGAGTGCTCTCTTGCTCTCCCCATCTCCTCAGGCCCCCAAATACGCTTCGATGACTTTGGGATCGCGCTGGACGTCGGCAGGGTTACCCACCGCGATTAATTGCCCAAAGTTCAGCACCGCCACGCGGTCACACAAATTCATCACCAGCGGAACGTGGTGTTCGATGACCATCACCGTCAGGTCAAACTGGTCACGGACTTCCCGAATGAAGGTGGTCAGGGCGCTCTTTTCGGCGGTATTCATGCCCGCAGCCGGTTCGTCGAGCAGCAGGGCACGCGGCTGGGTGGCCAGAGCGCGGGCGATTTCTAAGCGGCGCTGGTCGCCGTAAGCGAAGTTGGCGGCCTGCTCTCCGGCGCGGTCAGCCAGACCCACCAAATCCAGCAGTTCCCAGGCCCGCTGCTCGACTCGGCGCTCCTCGGCTTTGTCGCGGCCAAAAATGCCTGTCCACAGCCCGGCGTGGGTGCGGCTGTGCTGGGCGATCTTGACATTTTCCAGCGCCGAGAGCGGCCCGAACAGCCGAATGTTCTGGAAGGTACGGCTGATACCCGCTTCGGCCACCTGATACGGCGCGAGGCCGGTCATATTCTGGCCTCCGAAACTCAGCGAGCCGCTGCTGGGCGGCGTCAGGCCGGTCATCAGGTTAAAGAGAGTGGTTTTGCCCGCGCCGTTGGGGCCGATCAGCCCGAAAATCTCGCCGCGCCGCACCTGAAACGACACGTCGCCCACCGCCACCAGGCCGCCAAAGCGCCGCGTCAGGTGCTGGGCGTCGAGGAGAATCGGAATTTCGGGCACGGGTTTTTGCTGAAGCGTATTAGAAAGCGTCATGTCGTCTCCGACGTGTAGGGCGGCCCCGACGGGCCTTCGTTGAGAGTCGGCGGCTTGGGACGGGTCGGCGGCTTGGGCTTGCGGCTCAGGCTGCCCACGATGCCCTGCGGCAAGTACAGACTCGCCACCACCAGCACCAGCCCGTTGATCACCAAGCGCCAATCGGCCAGTCCGCGCAGCACTTCTGGCAGAGCCGACAGCAGCGCCCCGCCCACCAGCGGCCCCCACATGCTGCGGCTGCCGCCGATCAGCACGAAGGCCAGGTAAGCGATAGAAGCGTCGAAAGTGCCCTGCTTGGCGTTCCAGGTATTGAGAAAGGGAGCGCTCATCGAGCCGACGATGCCGGCCAGCACTGCGCCGATGACAAAGGCCAGCACCTTGTAGCGGGTTGGCGACACGCCCATCGCGTCGGCGGCCAGCTCGTCCTCGCGGATGGCCCGGAAGGCCCGGCCCGTGCGCGATTTGGAGAGCTGTCGGAAGAACAGCAGGGTCAGGATCAGCAGCGGCAAGAACAGCCACAGGTACTGCCAGCGGTCAACGAAGCCGAAAGGTTGCGGAATGGCGAAAATCCCCACTGCCCCGCCAGTAATTTCTAAGTTGAGCGACAGCACCCGCAAAATTTCTACAAAGGCGATGGTGGCCAGTGCCAGATAGATGCCGCGCAGCCGCAGCGCCGGAACGCCCACAATAAGGCCGAGCAGCGCACAGGCCAGAGCCGCGAGCAGCCAGGTCAGCGGATAGATGCCGTACCCCAGCGAGTCGCGCCAGCCCGCGAAGGCCGGATTGGTCAGTAGGATGGCAGCGATATAGCCGCCCACCGCGTAAAACCCCGGACTGGCCAGCGAGAGTTGCCCGGCCATCAGCGGGGCGTAGAGGCTCAGGCCCAGGAGACCCTGCTGAAGCATGGTGGCGATCAGAAAGCCGTACTGTTGCAGAAATTCCATACATTAAACCTTTTGAATCTGCGCCTGGCCCAGCAGACCCTGGGGACGCACCAACAAAATGATAAACAGCAGCGCAAAGGCCACCGCTTCCTTGTAAGCGCTGTACTGGGCAGGCACGAACGCCTCGGCCAGCCCGATCACCAGCCCGCCCACCACCGCGCCGGGAATGCTGCCCAGTCCGCCCAGCACGATGACGGCCAGCCCCTTGAGGCCGAAGGTGACGCCAAAATACGGTCCCGCGATGCCAAACGAACTGCCGACCAGCGTTCCAGCTAGGCCGCCGAGGAGTCCCGACAGAAAAAAGGTGATGATGACGAAGCGGTCTACGCTGATGCCCAGCAGCGAGGCGGTGCCGGGATTTTCGGCAACGGCCCTGAGCGCCTTGCCGGTGCGGGTGCGTCCGATGACCCAGCCTAAAATCAGCAGGAGCACCATGCTGACGGCAAAAATAATGACCTGCACCGTGCGGATGATGATGGTTTTGTCGCCCAGATGAAACAGCAGCGCGGGCGGCAGGTTGCCGTAAATGCCATCGGGAAACGAGTAGCTCTCCGCGCCCACCAGAATCTGAATCAGGTTGACGATCACCAGCGCCACGCCCAGCGAACTCACCAGCGCCAGCAGCGGGTCGGCGCTGCGCGTCCGCATGGGCCGGAAGGCGAGGCGCTCGATGATGACGGCCACCACCCCCGCCAGCAGCGAGCCGACGAGCGCGGAGAGGGCAAAGCCCCAGGCGCTGCCCGCCAGCGGTGAGCCGTTCGGAAACAAATTGAGGCCCTTCAGCAAGCCGTTGTCACTAAACTGACCGGAGATCAGGGTGTAGGTAAAGTAAGCGCCCAGTGTAAACACCGCGCCGTGCGCGAAATTGATGATGCCCAGAATCGAGAACACCAAGGTGTAGCCCAGCGCAAAAATGGCGTAGACGCTGCCGATCGCCAAACCGTTCAGGACATTTTGTAAAAAACCGCTCAGTTCCAAGGAATATGCTCCTTTTTATCCACAAGTGGGGAGTGGTGAGCAGGAAAAAATAAAGCCCCACTCTCCACTCCCCACTGAGTATTCGCTTACTTCAAAAAGACGAAGGTGCCGTTCTTAGCGTCTTTCATCTTGATTTGCGCCACGTAGAAGGCCTGCTGCACGATGTCTCCGTCTTTGTCGAAGCTGAGTTCACCCAAGGGTGTCTTGTATTTTCCGATCAGGATCTGTTTGTTCAGGGCCACTCTGAGTTCGCCCAGATCCCAGTCGGCGATCTTCCTCTTGTGGTCGAGCACCTTGAGGGCGTCCACGAAGACCTGCACGCCGGTGTACGCCTGGGCCGCAAATTGAGGCGGATCTTTTTTATACTGGGCCTTGTATTCGCGGGCAAACAGCTGGTTGGCGGCGCTCGATTGGGTGGGGCTGTAGGCCTGCGCGACAATCACGCCGTCACAGTACTGGCCGCAGATGGGGAACATGCTGGAACTGTTCAGGCCGTTGCCGCCCACGATCAGCCCCTTGTAGCCGAGTTGACGCAGCTGCTTGATCAGGTTGCCGCTGTCATTGGCCAGCCCGGAGATGATCACCAGATCCACGTTCTCGCCCAGCACCGCCGTGACCTGGGTGGTGAAGTCGTTGTCGGTGGTCTGAAACTTTTGCACGGTGGCGATGTTGAGATCGAGGTCCTTGGCCGTCTGCTGGAAGATCCCCGTCTCAGAGGTTGAGAAAGCGTCGTTCTGGGCGTAGAGCACCGCCACTTTCTTGAGCTTGGGATTGATCTTGAGGGCCTGTTTGAGCGCGTTGGGCGCAATCGCCGTGACCGGCGCAGAAACGCGGGAGATGTACGCGCCGATCTGCGGAATGCCTTTGGCAGTGTTGCTCGGCCCAATTACTGGCACTTTGGCACGGTCGGCGATGGGGTCGGCGCTGAAGGCCTGCTGAGAAAGGGTTGGCCCCACAATGCCGACCACGTTGTCTTTGCTGATCAGGTTCTGGAAGGCGTTGATGGCTCCGGCTTCATCGCCGCTGGTGTCTTGAAAGACCAGTTTGATCGGGGTGCCGCCCACGCCGCCGCGTGCATTCAAAAATTTCTCGGCCAGTTTGGCTCCGATCACCTGTTCCTGACCGAAGAGCGAAGCGTTGCTGGTTTGCGCTACCGCAATCCCAATCGCGATGGGCGTGGCGACTTTTTGAGCGGCGGCGAGGCTGAGGGCGCTGAGCAGAAGTAAACTGAGGGTTCGTTTCATATGATCTCCAGACTCCGGTGAGGAGGCAGTTTGATGAAGAGTGGCTTTAATCTTGCCACGCTCAGCTGACTTGTCAAGCGCGGGTATGAAATTTTTATTCTATGAAGCTGAGCTTCGGCTTCTCCGCTGAGCCGCCACGAACGCCAAGAAGTCGGCCTGTGACAAGGTGTTGACCACCTCGGCAGCCGTCAGTCCGGCTTTGCGGGCCACCAGTGCGCCGTAACGGATGTCACTCAGGCCGTGGACGGCGTGTGCGTCGGTGTTGAGGGCGAATTTGAGACGGGAGCGGTAACGCAGCGCAAAACGCCAATCTATATCCAGGCGGTAAGGGCTGGCATTGATCTCCACCACTGTTTGGTGGGCTTCACAGGCGTCCAGTACGGCGTCTAAGTCAAGTGCATAACTGGGACGGCGCAGCAGTAGCCTGCCGGTGGCGTGGCCCAGAACGGTAATCAGGGGGTGTGAAACGGCCTTAATCAGCCGCTCGGTTTGCGCCGCCTCGCTGAGCGTGAAGTGGCTATGCACCGAGGCCACCACATAGTCCAGCTCACTCAGCAACTCGTCGTCAAAGTCGAGCGAACCGTCTTCCAGAATGTCCACTTCGCTGCCCGCGATGACCGGCAAGCCCGCCCGCTGGAGTTCGCGCACTTCCTTGATTTGCGCCCGCAACCGTTCGGGCGACAGACCGTTGGCATAAAAGGCGCTGCGCGAGTGATCTGCCGTCCCCAGGTAGCCGCCCAACTGCTGCGCGGCGTCCACCATTTCGCCCAAACTCGCCGCGCCGTCGCTCCAGGTGGAGTGAGTATGGATGAAGCCTTTGATGTCCTGCGGCGTAACTAGCTCGGCAAGCTCGGGCAGGCTTTCCCACACGGCGTCGTGTTCGGTTTCGCGGTACTCGGCGGGGCGAAAGGGAAGACCCAGCGCGGCCAGCACATCTTGTTCGGTGGGCGTGTTCAGCGTTTCGCCGCTGCCCTGCTTGCCGCCCTCCTGATGAACACGGTGCAGCCCGCGCCCGTTGAGATCAAAGCCCTGCCGCGCCGCTTCCGAGCGCAAGCCTTCCCGGTAAGCCGCGCCGCCGCCCATCATCAAATCCAGAGCCCCGCGCACTTCTGCCGCCGCGTAAGGGAGTTCAATCGGCACGCCTTCCCAGATGCCGCTCAGCACCGGGCGCTTGTCGACTTGCTCTAATGCCAACTCAGGCAAGGCGGCGCGAATCTCCTCCGGCGTGGCGCTGACGGTGACGCGGACGCTGCGGGTGGTTTCCAGATTGCGGCGCACATCACCGCTGGCGCGGGCATT
Source organism: Deinococcus detaillensis (assembly GCF_007280555.1). NCBI lineage: Bacteria > Thermotogati > Deinococcota > Deinococci > Deinococcales > Deinococcaceae > Deinococcus > Deinococcus detaillensis. The sequence continues at coordinate 464,662 of NZ_VKDB01000001.1, forward strand.
GAGGTGGGCCAGCCTCGCTGCGAGTTGCTCGGCGATCTGGTGGGCGGTGTTCATGCGTTGCCGCCCCTGCGCGGCCAGCACAAACTCCACCGCTTCCAGCAAAGTGGCCGCCGTCTTCGCGCCGAAGCCTTTGAGGGCCGTCACGCTGCCGTCGTCCAGTCCTTCCCGCAGCGCTTCGAGCGAATCGAATCCGCCTTGCCAGAGGGCGCGGACTTTTTTTGGCCCCAGCCCGCGCACGCCCAGCAACTCCACCACGCCGGGCGGCAGTTGGGCCAGTGCCTCAGTGAGGGGGCCAAAGCTGCCGGTCTGCAAGGCCTCGCCGAGTGCGCCCGCCAGCGCCGAGCCGACTTTGGGCACGCCCTGAAAGTTCTTCTGGGCGGCCTCGTCCCAATTGGTCAGCGCTTCGATGCTGCGGGCGGCGGAGCGGTAAGCCTGCGCCCTAAACGCTTCCGCGCCCAGCACTTCCAGCAGATCGGCGGTGGTTTCTAGAGCGCTGGCGGCGGCTTTTTGGGTGAAGGGAAGCATGCAGGTAGGGTAGCGGGTTTTGGGCGGGTGGAAGGCGGGCGGGGGCTCTGGCTTTTGCAGGTTCCGGCGTTTCAGCCTCTGGGGTGGTTACGCTGTGGGCACCGTGGTCAAGGGGTCGCCCAGCCAGCAGACTGAAGAGGCTGGGATGGACGCCGCAATAAAGACGGAGATGGGCCCCTTTGTGTTTACCCCACCCGCTCGCGCCCCGCGTAACTGACAATCACGCCTTCCACGTCGTTAATTTCCTTGACGGCGTCGCCAAAGCGGTAGCCGACTTCGGCGGGGGCGTGGGCGTCGCTGCCCAGCACGAAGGCAATGCCCCGCGTGGCGGCGGCCCGCACCAGATCCGGGGCCGGGTACGCTTCCTTCACGGGCTTGCGCCAACCGGCGGTGTTGAAATCGAGGCTCAGGCCCTGCATGGCGATCACGTCCAGCGCGTGCAGGGCGGCCATACCGTCGGGGTCGGTGTCGCCGAACTTTTTGGGCAGATCGAGGTGGCCGATGGCGTCAAAGAGCGTGCTGCGGGCCGCCCCTTCCACCAAAGCGTAGTAGTGGCGGTAAAGGCCAGCCAAATCGCGCTGCTGGTACTCGTCTTTGAAGGCCGGATTGTCAAAGCCCCAAGCTCCGATATAATGGACGCTGCCGATTACGTAATCCCACGGATGTTCTTCAAGGATCTGCGCCACATACCGCTCGGTGCCGGGGTGAAAGTCAGCTTCTAGACCCAGGCGCACCACCAAGCGGCCCTCGAATTCCCGCTGCACGTCTTTAACTGTCTGCACGTACTCGTCAAGTTGCCCGCGCTTCATACGCCACTCGGCGTCAAACCAAGCCGGCATGGGGATATGATCGGTAAAGCATACGCCCGAGAGGCCCAAATCCAGGGCCGCCTGCGCGTACTCACGGGGACTGCCTTCAGCGTGATTGCACAGCGGCGTATGCAGGTGAGAGTCGAACAAATGCGGTGGAAGATGCATCGGCGTCATGCTCTAGCCTAATACGAATTCCGCCGAGTTCCAGTATATTTTTAACTTCTTTTCACTCGACTGCCTTCCCCGCGCTCCACCTTCTCTTTCCCAAAACCTCGGCATCACGCGCCCGTCACGCTCATGTCACGCCTGATCTGGAAACTGTTGATAAGACTCGACTGAACTTCTCGGTAACTGGACTTCTCGGCTTGGGGTCAACGAAAGGGGGAAAGGAAGATGCAAGGTGCGCCGCAAAAAAGTGAACTGCAAAAAAGTGAGTTGCACATTCGGGTGATGGGCCCGCCGTCTTTGCAAATCGGTGGCCAAGATTTGTTCTTCAAAACCCGCAAAGCGCTGGCTTTGGCGCTGTATCTGGCGCTGGAAGGGCCGCAGCCGCAAGACGCCTTGCTCGAACTCCTCTGGCCCGACTCGCCCCACAGCGGCTCGCTGAGAACGGCAGCGCTGCATCTGCGCCAGGCGCTGGGTGAGCAAGCTTGGCGGCTGCAAACCCAGTGGTGCGGCTTGTCGTTAGACCTTAGCGGCGCTTTTGTAGACGCCCACACGCTGGGCCAGTTGAGCGCCGAGCAAGCGCTGGCATGGAAGCCGGGCCTTTTTCTGGCGGGCCTGCACCTGAAAGGCAATCCGGCGTGGGACGATTACTTGATGCTGCGGGCCGAGACGCTCGCCGCCGAATATGACCGCCGCCTCGCGGAACTGTGCCGCGCGTTGGCCGAGCAAGGAGACTATGACCACGCCTGCGAATTGGCCCGCCGCCGCAGCGAACTCGATCCGCTTTCAGAAAATGCTTGTTCGCAGTGGGGCTGGGTGCTGGGCCTTGCCGGATTGCCGCAAAAAGCTGCCAGCATCCAAGCGGCGTTTGCGCGGCGTTTTACGCAGGTGTTCGGTTTTGGGCCGCTCAGCGCGGGCCTGCGCCCAGAAGAAGGCGGCCAGTTCTTTTCCCCTCCCTTTCCCAACAAGGCGCAGCGGGAAGCGGTGGTGGCTTAAAAGGGAAGGTGGTTGCAGGAGCGCGATTGGAGCGCACACGGCGCAGTCCAGCTTCTCCCACGAGCCAGTTCTCAAGCGCGGCCTTTTACTTTTAGTTTTGCGCTTCGTTGCCTGTCGCCAGCGGCGGCACCACCACAGGGCGGCCATCAAGGTCAACCGCCACGAACACGAAAGTGCCGTTGGTGGCCAGTTGCTGCTCGCCGGTAGTCAGCGTCTCACGGAAAACGTCTACCCGCACGGTCATGGAGGTGCGGCCCACCCGGATGACCTGAGCTTCTAGGGCCAGCGCGTCGCCCAAGCGCACGGGCAGGTGAAAATCCACCGCGTCCATGCGGGCGGTGACCACGTGATGCTTGGCGTGCCTTACGGCGGCCACCGAAGCGGCTTTGTCCATCAGCGACAACACGAAGCCGCCAAAAGCGGTGCCGTGATAATTCGTGTCTTTGGGAAACACCAGTTCGAGCATTCGTGCGCCGCTGGGCGGTTGGCCGGGTAAGGAAGGAGAAAAGTCGTCGCGGCTCATGCGGGCCAGTGTAGTGCAGGAGGGGTGGACGTGGTGAGTGGTCAGGAGTTGGTGGTCGGTGGGGCTTGTGAGGCGGGAAGGACGAGGGAATTTTCGCTCTACCCGACAGGCGTCAACCCATCCCAGCGCCCTACAACCCAAAGCCCACTTCTCAAAGCCGCAAGTCCCTGTTAACGCTAAATACCCCGTCAGGTTCAGGTGAGGGTTGTGTCAGGCCCGTTGGGATACACTAACCGCGTGCTGGTGGGCTCCTAGCCCCGCTCTAAGCTGCATGGCTTAGGCCACTGACCGGCACACTGGGCACGGCGCTCCCGACTTGTCATCACGACGCTTACTTGATAGTATGGGACTCAAGTTATCTGCTCTACCGAAGTTGCTTGGCACGGCTTAGCCGGTGTTGGAACAACCAAGGTAGCGCTTCTCCCCTCGACGATAAGGAGCCTTTGATGCCAACCGACAAGAGCCCAACCGATAAAAGCGCTGTTCCAGATGTTCCCACCCCCATCATTCCCTTTAACATCCCCGTTTGCCCAGTACGCGGCAGCGTGATCTACCCGACGATGGTGCAGCATATCGATGCCAGCCGCGCCATCAGCATTGCGGCTATCGAAGCGGCGATGGAAGAAGAAAAAGTCATTTTGATCGTCTCGCAGCGCGACAAAGATGTGGACGATCCAACCGGCGAAGACCTCTACGACGTGGGCACCGCCTGCAACGTGCTGCGTGTGCGCAAAAACCCCGACGGCACCGTCCAGATGCTGGTCACGGCACTCTCGCGTGTGCGGGTGGCCCGCTACACCCAAACCGAGTACCTCCGCGCCGACGTGCAAGAAATCGCCGTCAAATCTGGCAAAGTGGTGGAAATCAAAGCGCTGACCCGCGAACTGACCTCAAAGTTCGAGAGCGTCATTCAGGGCGGCAAAGGGCTGACCAGTGACGCGGTGCAGGCCATTCAGAGCAAGGAAGACCCCAGCGAGCTGGCCGATTTTATTGCCTTTCACATGGACTTCCGACTTGAAGACAAGCAAGCGGTACTGGAAGAAGGCAACCTGAATTCGCGCCTCAAGAAAGTGCTGACGCTCCTTGACGCTGAGCAGGAAGTCATGGCGGTGCAGCAAAAGATCCGCAGTCAGGTCAAAGAAGAAATTGACCGCAACCAGCGCGAATACTACCTGCGCGAGCAGATGAAGGTCATTCAAAAAGAACTCCACGGTGGCGAGGATGGCGAAACCGACGAAACCGAGGAGCTTCGCACCAAGATCGAGGCGCTGGAACTCGCCCCCGATGTCAAAAAAGAAATTGACCGCGAACTCAACCGCCTGAGCCGGATGCACCCCGACGCCGCCGAAGCCAGCGTAATCCGCACTTACCTGACCTGGGTCACCGAACTGCCCTGGAACGTTCGCAGCGACGATCAGCTCGATGTGAACGAAGCCGCCCGTATTCTCGACGAAGACCACTACGGCCTGGAGAAAGTCAAAGACCGGGTGCTGGAGTACCTGGCGGTGCGCCAACTCCGCAAAGCGCGGGCCGAGCGCGGCGAGATCGACTCCACCGACGTGAACAAAGGCCCGATCTTGGTGTTCACTGGCCCTCCCGGCGTGGGTAAAACCTCAATTGCCCAGAGCATCGCCAAAGCGCTGGGACGCAAATACGTGCGGATTGCCCTGGGCGGCGCACGGGACGAGTCCGATATTCGCGGCCACCGACGCACCTACATCGGCGCGATGCCCGGACGCCTGATTCAGGGCCTGCGGACTGCCGGAACCAAGAACCCCGTTGTGCTCCTTGACGAAGTGGACAAGCTCGGCAACGGCAATCAGGGTGATCCCTCCAGTGCGCTGCTGGAAGTGCTCGATCCCGCTCAGAACTTCAGCTTCACCGATCACTATCTGGGCGTGCCGTTTGACCTCAGCGAAGTGATGTTCATTGCCACTGCCAACTACCCCGAGCAGATTCCGCCCGCTTTGATGGACCGCATGGAAGTCATTGACTTCTCCAGCTACATCGAAGCCGAGAAACTCGAAATTGCCAAGCGCTACTTGCTGCCGCGCCAGCTCAACCAGAACGGGCTGAAAAGCAACCAGATTCAGATCACCGACGCGGCCTTGGAGAGATTGATCTCCAACTACACCCGTGAAGCGGGCGTCCGTAACCTCGAGCGCGAAATCGGCACGGTGGCCCGCAAGGTGGCCCGCAGGCTGGCCGGCGGCGAGGCCAAGCGCGTCAAAGTCACCGATAAGGAACTCGACCGCTACCTCGGCCAGAGCCGCTACACCCCCGAAACCGAGGCCCGCGAGGATACTGTTGGCCTGGCCACCGGCATGTTCTACACGCCCGTCGGCGGCGACATCCTGTTTATCGAAACCTCGGTCAGCCCCGGCAAGGGTCTGCTGCTCACCGGCCAGATCGGCGATGTGATGAAGGAGTCGGCCAGAGCGGCGCTCACCTACATCAAGACCAACGCCGAGCGCTTCCACATCGACAAAGACAAGATCGACAATTCCGAAATTCACGTCCACTTTCCTGCCGGAGCCATTCCCAAAGAAGGCCCCAGCGCGGGCGGCGCGATTGCCACCAGCCTCATCAGCGCTCTGTCGGGCATTCCGGCGCGGCACGACGTGGCCATGACCGGCGAGATCACCCTGACCGGGCGGTATCTGCCGATTGGCGGCCTCAAGGAGAAGGTGCTGGGCGCTCGCCGGGCGGGCATCAAGCACATCATCATGCCCAAGTCCAACGAAGCCGACCTGCGCGACATTCCGCTGCACCTGCGCTCCAGCATGGCCTTCCACCCCGCCGAGAACCTCGATCAGGTGCTGGACGTCGCCATCGTCGGCGGCTTGGCGGCGCTGGAACGCAGCCACGAACGTGTGTTGCCCCCAGTGATGGGCGGCGAGGGCGGAACCGAGCCGCTCAAGAAAGCTCCCCGCCGCAAACGGGGTGTGGAAACTCCGGCGACGGCGTAAACTCAACCCAAGCCTTCAAGCCCCCGCACCGTTGGGGGCTTTTTCCATGTCCATTTCGCGTGCCGAGCGACAGAGCCAATTCCCATTCCCCCGCTGCGCTAGACTCCTGACCTATGCGTGTGGTGCAGTTTCTTCAAGTTTTATTGCTGCTGATTCTCGGCGGTTATCTGCTGTTGGTGTCCTTAGAAAACCCCGGGCGGATGCGCTTGCCGCTGCCGTTCAGCGACGGCGAAGTGCTGCTGCCCAGCGGCCTGACACTGGGGCTGGCGCTGCTGCTGGGCGCACTCTACTGCGCTCTGCTGCTGCTGCCGCCGCTGCTGCAAAGTCGGATTGGCCGCCGCCAAGCTGTGCGCCGCCGACGCGAAGCCGAGGAGCGGTTGCAACTGACCCTGCGCTCCCGCCTCGGTGAAGCCGCGCCGCTGGTGGCTCAAGCGCCTGCGGGGTACGCGCCTACTTCTACCAAGGCCCAGCCGTGACTTCGGCCAGCACCATTCCCGAAACCCACTGGCTGCTCAGCCCGCCCGCCAGCAAAGCCGAACTCTTGCGGGTGATGGCCGAGTTTGAAGTCTCCCCGATGCTGGCTCAGGTGCTGTTTGCCCGTCAGCTTCGCCGCCATCACCTTGAGCCTGTCCTGACGCTGACGCCCAACGCGGGCTTATTGGAAGCAGCACAGCGTCTTGTAGTGGCTATTAAGGCAGGCAAACGCATCCGCATTCACGGCGATTACGACGCTGACGGGGTGAGCGCCACCGCCACGCTGGTCTGGGGGCTGCGCGAGGTGGGCGCGAATGTTCACGGCTTTATTCCTCACCGCCTCAACGAAGGCTACGGCGTTCACCCTGACCGCGTCACGGAGCACGCCGAGGCCGCTGACGTGCTGGTGACGGTGGACTGCGGCGTGACCAACTTGGAAGAAGTCAGGAGCCTGCTCTCTCTCGGCGTGGAAGTGATTGTCACCGACCACCACTCGCCGGGGCCGGACTTTCCCAAGTGTCTGGTGGTGCATCCTAAGCTGACGCAGGATTACGACCCCGCCCTCCACAACCTGACCGGCGCGGGGGTGGCTTACCACTTGCTGTGGGCCATCTACAACGAACTGGGCCTCCCCGCCCCGCTGCACCTCACCCCGCTGGCGACCCTCGGCACGGTGGCGGACGTGGCCCCGCTGGTGGGCGAGAACCGCGCTCTGGTGGTGGCGGGCCTAGCTGAGTTTGAGCGCACCGAGTTGCCCGGCGTGCGGGCGTTGATGAACGGCAAAAAAACCGTGACGGCCCGCGACGTGGGCTTTGTGCTGGCTCCCCGCATCAACGCGGCGGGCCGGATGGGCGAAGCGGAAGTGGCCTTAGAGCTGCTGACCACCACCCACAAACTCGAAGCCGAAAAAATTGCCATTTATCTCGAAATCAAAAATGCCGAGCGCCGCGTCATTCAGGACAAGATGTTCAAAGAAGCCCTGACGCTGGCCGACCCCGAAGACCCGGCGCTGGTGATCACCCATGACGATTGGCACCCCGGCGTGATGGGCATTGTCGCCAGCAAGCTGCTGGAAGCGCATTACAAGCCGGTGTACATCGTGGCGCAGGGCAAGGGCTCGGTTCGCAGCACGCCGGGCATTTCGGCGGTGCAGGGGCTTTACTACTCGGCCCCACTGCTCAAGCGCTTCGGCGGCCATCCGGGTGCGGCGGGATTCTCGCTGGAGATGGACAACTTCGCCGCCTTCCGCGACAGCATTCACGCTTACGCCCGCCAGTTTCCCCGTCCACTGCCGAGTGTGCGGCTCGACGCGCTGCTGCCCGCTGCCTGCGCCGACCTCGACTTTGCGGCTGAAATTAGGCGCTTCGAGCCGTTTGGTGAAGGCCACCGCCCGCCGCTGTGGCATTTGCGCGACACTTTGGAAAGCGCCAAATTGATCGGCCAAGACAAAAAAACACTCAGTTTCAAAGTGGGCGGCGTGCGCGGCATCAAGTACAGTGAGGGCCGCACCCGTTCGGGGCCGCATGACTTTGCCATCAACCTCAACCGCAACGAGTGGAATGGCCGCGAGAATGCTGAGTTTTTCGGTGAGGCATTGCGCTCGCCTGCCGCTCTGAGCTTGGCGGGCGAGCCGGACACTGGCCTCTTACTGGAACGTCTAGATCCCAAAACAGCGATGGGCCATCTCAAAACCGGCGCGGCGGTCTACGCTTCGGGCGAGGTGGCCGCTTACCTGCAAAGCAATGTCCCCAGCTTGATGTTGCTGGCTGACGCCGCCGATTTGCCGGGCGCTGAATTCACAAGTGAGGTCGTGCTCTACGCCCTGCCCCCTGAAGACACCCTGCGGCGCTGGCTGGCACAGGGCAAAGTCTCGTTCGCGTGGGGGCCAAAGACCCTGGGCGAGTTGGAAGGTCATACGTTGGGCCGCCGCGCCGTGCTGAGCGGCCTCGATTACACCGAACCCGGAGCGCGGGAGCGGGCCGCCGAAATTTACCGCCGCTTGCAGTGGGCGCACCTTTACCGCTCGCTGGACGATGAAGGTTTTTCGCGGGCGGTGCGGGCCATGCTGGATCTGAGGGTAAACCTCGCTGCGGGTGACCAGACGGAAGCCAAAGACAAGACATGGGCCGCCGACTGACCAAGCCAATCAAATGGCTGCTCCGTTGGCTGCTGGCTTTCGCCGCCGCGTTGGTACTGCTCGTTTCGGTGGCCAACCAGTGGGTCAGCCTGAGCGCTCAGGGGCGGCTTTACACTTCCGTCATTGACATTCCGGCGCGGCCTGTCGGCGTGCTGCTGGGCACCAGCAAGTATCTCAGCGGCGGCGGGATCAATCCGTATTACCAGTACCGCATCGACGCCGCGCTGAGCCTTTACCGAGCGGGCAAAGTCAGCGACCTGATTTTGTCGGGCGACAACGCCCACCGCAGCTACGACGAACCCACCACCATGCGGGCCGATTTGATAGCGGCCGGCATTCCGGCCCAGCGCCTGCACCGCGACTACGCCGGATTCCGCACCCTCGATTCGGTCGTGCGGGCCAACAAAGTGTTTGGACAAGGCCGTTTCACGGTGATTTCACAGCGCTTTCACAACGAGCGGGCCATCTATTTGGCACGGGCGCACGGCCTAGACGCCATCGGCTTTGACGCCCGTGACGTGGAGGGTACGGGCGGCGCGAGGGTCAAGTTCCGCGAAGGGCTGGCCCGTGTTTCTGCCGTACTGGATGTGCTGTTTGGCCGCGAGCCAAAGTTTCTGGGCGACCCCGAGGTGATTGGCAGCTCAAAGACGCAGTGAGACAGTTGCAAAGCTGATGGGCTGTGGAATTTGTCATATATGACGCGAAGTGAGAAAAACCAAACCGCTTTGGGGCTAGGAGATGAGAGCTTGCAGCGCTCATGATGGAACCATGACTAATTTGACTTTGAAACAACCCGCGTTGGCGTTGGCCCTCCTCGGTACGTCGCTCGTTTTGGGCGCTTGCGGGTCGACGACGCCGGTAACGCCTCCAGCCACTCAGCCGACTGCTGTCTCCGGTACGTTGGTTCCTTTCACCGCAGGAACGGCTGACAATGTCACCAGCCAACAAGCTAACCTAAGTTCTCCTTTAACTGCAACGGGAAACTTTGATATTGCTTTGCCTGACGTTGCGACGATGAATTCAACTCACGCCAAAGATTTGAACAGTGCAGACAACACTTTCGGTTTGTGCACTGGCTCTCCAATCACCGCGCCTAGTGGCTTCAAATCGGTTGCTATCACCACACTTATTTCTCAGAAAGGTGCAACCTTTGTTGCTGAAAACGTAGCTGGCTCAACTGTGTCTTACAAAGGCTGGTGGTTCGCGAATATGGCAGGAACCGTAACAGTCAATGCTAATTGCATAGGATTTGGTAACGTGAATCAGTCTCTAACATTCAAGCAAGGTTGGAACGTCATGGATTTCACTTATAATGGCACGTCAACATCAATAGCGCTGGCTCCCAATCAAACCCCCGGCCGCCTGACTTGGAAGAATAAGAACGCTGTCCAGTCGCTGTCTTCACAGGCTCTCAACCCTTACCTGTTTAATCCTTGGGCCGCCCTCAACAGGTAAATCAATCACTTGCTTCAATTCTCTACCCGCTTCGGCGGGTTTTTTCATTCCCACTCCCCAACCCCGAAACTCTTTTCATCCCCGACTCGTATGCTGAGCCATGAGCGATAACGGCAACATCCTAGAGGCACTCACCCCGCCTGAAACCCTCAAAGCCCCCAAAGCCGTGCCGAGCATCGCCCCCGATCAGGGCCGCGACATGACCCCGCTGAGCGGTGAAGACAAAACCCGCTTAGACGAAATGGCCCGCGCTTTCGTGCAGGACGTGACCAAGCTCGACGCGCACGGCGAAGGCTTTAAGCGCAAACTCGACTCGGTTCACGCGCTGGGCATGGACGAACAGCGCTCGGCGGCGCAGGTCAGCAACCGGATGCTGGAACGCCCCCTGCGGGCCACCAAAGCGGGCGTGTTTGACGAAGGCTCCAGCATCATCAAAGGGCTGACCGATCTGCGCCACACCGTCGAAGAACTCGATCCCAGCCGGGGCACGCCCGCCAAGCGGTTTTTTGGCATGCTGCCCGGTGGCAAAAAAGTCCAGAGCTATATAGAGCGCTACGCCAGCGCCCAAGACCACCTCAACGCTATTTTGGACACGCTTTACCGCTCGCAAGACGAACTGCGAAAAGACAACGCCTCCATCGAAACCGAGAAAGTGGCGCTGTGGAACGTGATGCAAAAGCTGCGCCAATACGCCTACGTGGGCCAAGCCGTAGATGACGCCCTGACCGAGCGCCTCACCATGCTGGAGCAGACCGATCCCGAAAAAGCCCGGATGGTGCGCGAGGAGTTGCTGTTCGCCATTCGCCAGCGCATCACCGATCTGCTGACCCAGTTGGCCGTCAGCGTGCAAGGCTACTTGGCGCTCGATCTGGTACGCAAAAACAACTTGGAACTGGTCAAAGGCGTTGACCGCGCCACCACCACCACCATCAGCGCCCTGAGAACCGCTGTGCTGGTGTCGCAGGCGCTCGGTACGCAGCAAATGGTCTTGGAGCAGGTCACGGCGCTCAACACCACCACCGGCAACATGATCGAAAGCACCTCTAATTTGCTGCGTACCCAGTCGGCCCGCATTCAGGAAGGCGCGGGCAGCGCGACCGTCAATGTGGAGCAGCTTCAGAACGCCTTCAAGAACGTTTACGCCGCGCTTGACGCCATCAGTGAATACAAAGTGCGGGCGCTGGAGAACTTCCGCCAGACCACCCAGATTCTGGCCAAGGAAGTCGGCACCGCCCAAACCTACCTCGACAGGGAGCGCCAGCAAGTCTCGCAGGATATTGCCAGCGAGTTGAAGTTCAGCGAGACGGTGGTAAAAGAGGGAGAGCTGAAGCTGTAGGAGGTTGCAAAGGGCAGCGTTCTCCTGGGAGGAACGGCCACGCACGGGAGTCCGTTTAGGATGGCGGGTCATTATTCACGGCACGTGCTGGGCGAAGCGGACATACTTTCTGCACGTCCCACACGCTAAGCTGTCCTCCGTGTCTGACGGCTCCCCCTTTCCTTACGTTGACCCTGCCACCATCCGCACGGGGCTGCATTACCTCGACTTGGCAGGCATCTTCGCCTTTTCCATGTCGGGGGCGCTGACAGCGGTTCGCAAGCGCTTTGATATTTTTGGCGTGCTGGTGCTGGGCGGCGTCACGGCCGTCGGCGGCGGCAGCATCCGCGACACGTTGACCGGTAAGGGGCTGCCCCTCTTTTTGCAAGATGAAACCTACTTGTGGGTGGCTTTGCTCGGCTCATTGCTGGCGTTTTCCTTCGGCGAGCGGCTGGCCCGCTTCGAGCGCACCATCAGCTTTTTTGACACCATCGGGCTGGCTTTGTTTGCTGCCAGCGGCGCACTGCTCGGCGTGCGGCTGGGGCTGGGGCCACTGGGCGTGACCTTTGTGGGGATGCTCAGCGGAGTGGGCGGCGGCATTATCCGCGACCTCCTGGCGGCTCAGGTGCCGGAGGTGATGTACCGCAACGATCAGCTTTACGCCACTGCCGCCGCGCTGGGAGCCATCACGGTGTATTTTATTCACCCTTATTTCGGCGACCTCGAAACGCAACTTCTCGCCTCCGCGCTCGTTGTGGTGGTGCGTTGGATATCACGCCGAGGCTGGGTACGTCTGCCGGTGCGCCGTTTGCCTAGCAAACTGGAGTGATGATGCATAAAAGAAAATTATTTTTCGTTGCAGCTGCCAATCTTACCCTTATAGGCTGCTCTACACCTAAGGAAGTGGAGACCTTTGGTGGTTTACGCTGGAATTCGTCGAAAGAGGAGGCTGAAGACCGATTAGAGCAACTAGGCTTTAGTGTCGCAGGTAATGGCAAAAACTACTCGAGTTGGACTGGGTGGATTGGAAACCGTAAGGCATCTGTGGATATAAACTTTGATACGCACGATAGGCTAAATCTCATATCTGTCTCGAACGCTATATACTCCAGCCATGTGGAGGAGCCAGCGTATGTAGAAGGCAAGTTAAGTTTCGATAAGTTTTATAGGGAACTTAAGCAAGAGGAGGAAATATGGAGAAGATATTTTAGTGAGTGTGGCAAAACATATACAACTCTAAATAAGAAATATAAACTGTTATCCTCAGCTATACCCAATGCGTATTCCGATCTACCAGAGAATGAGAGTATGCTGAAGATTATAAACTACAGAAAATCTCCTGAAGAAGACAGATTTTTGGTGGAATTTGAAGGATCAAGTGGCTCAGTCCATTTTATGTGCTGGCTCGGTATCAATCCTTTCAATAATGGAAACGATTTGATGGGGCAAGTTCTAACAACTTACGAGCGACCCGTAGTTGAAAAGATAAATTTTTAGCTCGGCTAGTTCTATTTGTCTGCGCCGTACTCGCTGCCCAGATTCTCCTTCAACTCTTCCATCTTTTCCCCGCTGTCAAAGTCCGGCGCTAAGCCGTTGGCGTCCATCTCGCCGGTGCCGCCCTGCATGCCTTCCTGAATCGTCGCGTCCGGGGTGGTGTCGCTTTCGCCGCTGTATCCGTCTGGCAAGCCGCCTTCCGCTTTGTTGGTCATGCTCTATGCTGGCTAAAGGCCATGAGAACACCCAGCCAGCCGCACGAACGGGCCTTTATCTGACTCGAAATCAGGGAACCACTTGCACGGCCACGGCTTGCCACTTTCCGGCGCGGCGGGCGTAGACGCGCAAATGGCTCTGCGCGTGAACCCCGTTGGCACTCAGCTCCCCGCGCGTGATGGCGGTGTCGCCGTAGAGCTGGGCGACTTGACGCCTAAACACCAGAACGTCTTCGGGATAAGTGGTGATGGCCCGCTGCAACACGGCTTTGCTGATCACCTGTCCGTCCGGCAAAAAGCCTGACCAATCGTCGGCAATCAGATCGTTGAGTGCTTGCGCGTCCCGGTTTTGGTAAGCGGCGTTCCAAGCGTCATCCAAAATCAGTACGGCATTGATGGTCAAAAAATCGTCCAAACCGGCAATATCGTCTGAGAAAGCGTTCAAGGCACGACCTGCACCGCCACCGCTTGCCATCTTCCGGCGCGGCGGGCATAAATTCGCAAAAAGCTCTGAACATATTGGCCGTTGGCCGTGAGGCTGCCGCGTACCACCGCCGTATCGCCGTACAGCTGAGCCGTTTGGCGCTCGAAACTCAGCGCCGCCTCGGGGTTGCTCGGCACGTCCGCGAGGAGTTGGAGCTTGGTGGCAACGCCGCCGTCAGCGAAGAGGGCCAGCCAGTCGTCGGCCAGTACGCCGCCGAGCAGCCCGGCGTCTCTGCTTTGGTAGCCCCGGTTCCAGGCGTCATCCAAAGCCAAAACTTCGGCCAAAGCGGGGGGAGTGTCGGCGTCCATTCGGCTCAGGATAGCAAATCAGTCTGCCGCTTCGACCCGCGCCGGATAAACTTCCAACTCGTTGTAATAAGCGTCGCGCAGCACCGGCAAGCGTCCGGCCTGCTGAATCATGTTGATCATCCGCTCTTTGCTCAGGCCCAGCGGACTGGTCGCGCCAGCAGCGTGGGCGATGTGCTCATCCACGATGGTGCCGTCCACGTCTGAGACGCCCCAATCGAGGCTGACCTGGGTCAGTTCACTGCCGATCATCACCCAATAGCCTTTGATGTGCGGGAAATTGTCTAAATAAATGCGGGCCACTGCTAAGTTCCTGAGATCGTCTAAGCCGGTGGTGTAATCGGTCTTGCCCAGGTTCTGCGCCAACGTGTTGCCCATCGGTTGAAAGGCCAGCGGGATGAAAGCGTGGAAGCCGCCGGTTTCATCTTGTAAGTTCCGGAGGCGGTCCATATGATCGAGCCGTTCTTCTAAAGTTTCGATGTGGCCGTAAAGCATGGTGGCGTTGGTTCTCATGTTGAGCGAATGGGCTTCACGGTGAATTTGAATCCACTTTTCGGCCTTGACTTTGTTTTTGGCGACTTGCTTGCGGACTCGGTCGGCAAAAATCTCAGCCCCGCCGCCCGGCATGGCGCTCAGGCCCGCCGCTTGCAGCTCGCGCAAAACTTCCAGTGTGGGTTTCTTGCTGATTTTGGAAAGGTGCTCGATCTCGGCTGCCGTAAAGGCCTTGACCTGCAACTCGGGAAAGTTGGCTTTGAGCTTGCTGACCATCTCGGGGTAAAAGCTCCACGGGCGGTTGGGGTGGTGGCCGCTGGACATGTGCAGCTCGGTCAGGCCCGGCTCGTACTTGGCCCGCACCTGCTCGACCACCGCGTCGGCGTCGTAGTCCCAGGCCCGCTCCTCACCTTTGTGGGCGGCGAAGGCGCAAAAAGTGCAGCCGACATAGCAGATGTTGGTGAATTCGAGGCGCATTGAGTGGACGAAGTAAGTTTTGTCGCCGTGCTGACGCTCGCGCACCAGATTGGCCAGGCGCATCAGGGCGTTCACATCGGGCGTGTCAAACAGCACCATGCCCTCTTTGAAGCTCAGGCGCTGGCCCGCTTCCACTTTGGCGATAATGGGGGTCATTTCGGGGTCACGGGACTGAATCATGGCTCTATGCTACGCCTGTGGAGGCGGGGGAAACGTCCTGCTTGAGACAATAATCACAACTTTAGCGTCGCCGCTCCAGCCGCGCCTTCATCTCCGGCCACTCTGTATCCGTGACGCTAAACATCACCGTGTCGCGCTCACTTCCGTCTGTTCTGACCATGTGCTTGCGCATCACGCCCTCGCGCACTGCCCCCAGCGCCGCAATCGCCGTTTGCGAGCGCACGTTGACGGCGTCGGTCTTGATTTCCACCCGCCGCATTTGCATCACCTCAAAAGCGTGGGTCAGTTGCAGCAGCTTCAAAGCGCGGTTGGCCCCACTCCGCAGATACGCCGGAGCCAGCCAGGTGCTGCCGATTTCCAGCCGTTTGTGCTCCGGGTGCATCTCCATATACCGGGTGCTGCCCGCGTACTCTCCGCCGACCAATGACACGAACGGCATCTGGTCGGGAGCCTCCAGCGCGGCGGTGAAATAAGCCCTGAGCACCGGCGAAGTCCCCATCTGGGCGTACTCGTGCGGCGCTTGAGCAGCCAACTGCATGAGCGGCTCCACGTCGCTGTCTTGGAGGGGGCGCAGGGTGTAAAAGCCGTCAGAAAGAGTCAGGTCGTGGCGCATGGTGCTCCGAACTCTAGCTCAGAAGTTGCTTCCTAAAATTTCTCCCTAGAATTTTATGGTCGCCAGCACCTGCTCGAAGGTTTTGTTGACCCGCTCGAAGGCTTGGCTGGGCACCGTCAGTTGGAAGCTGTAAAAGTTCTTGGCTCCGTTACCGAACCACACCCGCATCACCAGCGTGCCTTCCTTGCTGGTGATGACATACTGGCGCATCAGCCCCGAAACCCCGCCGTAATTGGCCAGCTTTTCGCCTTTGAAAGTCAGGGCCGAGCCGCTTCCCTCCACCGCTTTTTCGAAACTGCTGAACTCAGACTTGAGATCTACTTTTTTGCCGTTTTTGGGAATGTACAGCAGCCGCATCAGCGCAGCGGGCGGCTGAGGCTGCGAAGCAATGGTGATGCCGCCGAGACCGTCTTTGAGGTTGAGGCCGACCCAGCCTCTGGGCAAGCTGACGTCAAACGGCAACTTGGCGTCGGTCACTTTGACGAGGGGGGTTTGGCCGGCAGCGGTCTGGGCCTGTGCCGAAACGCCGAGCAGGGCCGCGCCGGTCAGCGCAAACCGGAGGGCAGGGGCGAGCAGGGCATGAAACTTCATAGCTGCCATGCTAGCGGCTGGGGATGAGCAGCGCCTAGTCACCTTGAGCGTTACCTTGAGTGGCCCCAGCCTCTATCATGCCGAGATGCAGCACGCGCCTTTCACGGCCCTCGCCCGCGTTTACGACGCGATTATGGCCGATATCGAATACGACGTTTGGGCGGATTTCATTCTCAGCTACGCCGCAGAAGCGGGCCTGAGCATCACCAGCGCCCTCGATTTGGCCTGCGGCACGGGCGGCCTGACCCAGCAACTCGCAGCCCTGAAGCTGGAAGTGACGGGCCTAGACGCCAGCCCTGAAATGCTCAAGGTCGCTGCTGAGCGAATGCCGGGGGTGAGGTTTGTGCATGGCGATTTGCGAACCTTTGAACTGGGAAGAACATTTGATCTTGTCACCTGCGTCTTTGACAGCGTCAACAACCTGACCGCAGACGGTGATCTGGAGTTGACTCTGCGGCAAATGCACGCCCACCTGAGTCCCGGCGGCTTGCTGGCCTTTGATGTCAACACCCGCATCGGCGTGCGCGAGTTGTGGGAAGGCGATAGCATCGAAGGTTTAGAACCCCTGCCAGACGGTTCACAGGTGCATTATCACTGGTCGCACCATTACAACGCCGAGCAGGATGTGGGTGTGGTGCAGGCTTTTTGCCGTGTGCTGAGCGAGGACGGAGAAACCGAGGAGTTCGTGGAAACCCATCAGGAGCGCGGTTACGACCCTGCCGAACTCGCCGCTGCGCTCGGGGCAGCGGGCTTTGAGCGCTGGGAGATCTTGGAATACCCTGACTACGCTCCGCCGGAAGCCGACTGCCCCCGCGTGTGGGTCTTTGCGTGGAGAGCCACCGATGAATGAAACAGACCCGTTGCAAAAGATGGTGGTGCTGGGCGCGGGCGGCTGGGGCACGGCGCTGGCCGTCACTTTGGCTCAGACCCACGCTGAGGTGACGCTGTGGGCGCGGCGCGAGGAGTTGGCAGCGCAGTTGCGGGAAAGCCGCATCAATTCGGCTTACCTGCCGGGAGTGAGCTTGCCCGCCAACGTGCGGATCACCAGCGACCTGAGCGCCGCTGTGGAGGGCGCGGACTGGGCATTTTTGGTGGTTCCGAGTGTAGGCATGAGTGATTTGCTCTCGGCTCTGCCGCCCCAGCTCGGCGCGGTGCTGTGCGCCAAGGGACTGGCTCCAGCGGGGCAGCGCCTCAGCGAGTTGGCTACTGGGCTCGGCTTTGGGCGCGTCGCGGTGCTGAGCGGCCCCAACCACGCCGAGGAAATCGGGCTGGGCTTGCCTGCTGCGACGGTGGTGGCCAGCAAAGACGCCGAGTTTGCCCGCACAGTTCAGGCCCACCTGATGACGCCCAATCTGCGCGTGTACACCAGCTCAGACGTGGTGGGCGTGGAACTCGGCGGCGTGCTCAAAAACGTGGTGGCGGTGGCTGCGGGCCTCGGCGACGGCCTGAAGCTGGGCGACAATGCCCGCGCCAGCGTGATTACGCGGGGCCTGCGCGAGATGGCCCGCTACCTCGCCAGTCAGGGAGCGCAGGAAGACACGGTTTACGGCTTGAGCGGACTGGGCGATCTGGTCGCCACCGCCACCAGCCGCCACTCGCGCAACCGCGCCGCCGGAGAAGCGCTGGCACGCGGCGTTGCTCCGGAAGGCGGCGGCAAAGTGGTCGAGGGCCTGCGAACGGCGCGGCTGCTTTCGGCCTGGGCGCAGGAGAGCGGCGCAGAATTGCCGATTGTGCAGGGGGTAGCCGCCGTCGCGGGAGGCCAGCTTTCGCCGCAAGAAGCGCTCTCGGCCCTGATGCAGCGGGAAGCCAAAGCCGAGGGCTAGCGGGTTCCATCACCCAGACTTCAGAAACACTCGGCACAATCAGGAGCATGACGCTTCGCCGCTTTTCACTGACCGCGCCTTTGGTTCTCGGCTTGCTGCTCAGCTCCGCTCACGCTGCGCCGCTGCCTTGCCCGCTGGCCGCCAAGTTGGACATCAACACCTACCTGACCCTCAGCTTGGAGCAGTGGAGCGAGGCCGATCAAGATCAGGGCAGCGCGGCGTATGCCGAGTGCCAAGCCAGCCAACTCACCGACACCCTCGGCAACTCGCCACAACTGCGTGAACGCATTGTCAAGCTGCGAACCCTCTACCGCACCTTGCGCGAACTCGAAGGCTCATTGGCCTATGCGATGGCGGGCGGCGGCACGATGCACTCGCACGCCGTACCGCGCAGTTATCCCGAAATTGAGGGCACGCTCTCCAGTGTGGCGGCTTTGGTTCTGAGTCCGGTGGGTGGACAGACGGCGGGCCGTTTTACGCTCAGCTTGAACGCTTCCAAAAAAGCCTTTGAAGACCGCATCAAAGCCCTCAAGGTTTGGAAGCCCAAAGCCGCCGCCAGCACCAGTGCTTACGACGCCAAGACCTTTGGGGCCGACGTGACCCGCTACGCTCAAGCCGGCGCGGAACTGATGAAGTTGCTCGGCAGCAAGGGAGA
This sequence comes from Deinococcus detaillensis, assembly GCF_007280555.1. NCBI lineage: Bacteria > Thermotogati > Deinococcota > Deinococci > Deinococcales > Deinococcaceae > Deinococcus > Deinococcus detaillensis. The sequence goes on from NZ_VKDB01000001.1 coordinate 483,362, forward strand.
CGCCGCCACCGCCGCCGCGTACCTGCCGCTGCAATCGCCGCTCTTTCTGGACGAGTATTTGAGAGAGTTTTGAGGCTGAGAGAAGGTGGTTATGGTGAACTGCTCTTTGCTCAGCTCCAGTTCTTAGGCTGCTCGGCCAGGCCGAAGTGCCACGCCACTGCCTGCGCGATGCGGCCCGCCGCTTGCCCATCGCCGTAGGGATTGCGCGAGGCCCGCATCTGCTCCAGCGTGGCGGGGTTGCCGAGCAGCTCCAGCAAAGTGGCTTCTACCTGTGCCGGGTCGTTGCCGGCCAGTTTCAATACGCCCGCCGCCAAGCCTTCGGGCCGCTCGGTGACGTTCCTGAGCACCGCCACCGGCACGCCCAGCGCCGCGCCTTCTTCCTGGAGGCCGCCCGAATCGGTGGCCAGCAGTAGAGAGGCGGCCATCAACGGGGCCATGTCGTGATAATCCAGCGGGTCGGTGAGTTCTACGTTGGCGAGGTTGCCCAGCGCAGGCCGCACCGCCTCGCGCACGGCCGGATTGAGATGCACCGGATACACGAAATACAGCTCGGGGTGAGCGCGGGCCACGTTGGCTAGAGCCTGCGCCATTTCGGGCATCATCGGCAGATTTTCGCGTCGGTGCATGGTGATGGTCACCAGCTGCTGTCCAGCGTCTAATTTGGCTTGCCACTCGGGCCGCAGCGCCGCGCGTCCGGCCACCATCCGTACCGCGTCCACAGCGGTCTGCCCGGTGACAAAGAGGCCCGCTTCCGACTTGCCCTCGCGCCGCAGGTTGTCGGCGGCTCCGCTGGTCGGCGAAAAATCGAGGGTACTCAGCACCCCGGTCAGGCGGCGGTTGGCTTCCTCGGGAAACGGCTCGGTCATGCTGCCGCTGCGTAGGCCGGCTTCCACGTGCCCCACCGGAATGCCCTCATAAAAAGCGCTGAGCGCCACGCAAAAGGTGGTGGAGGTATCGCCGTGAACCAGCACCATGTCAGCACCCATCTCGCGCAGCTTCTTGCCCGCCTGCGGCACGATCTTGCCGGTCAAGTCGGCCAGCGTCTGGCGCTCGGTCATGACTTGCAGGTCTTCGTCGGGCGTGAGGCCGAACACCGAAAGCGCTCCGTCGAGTTGCTGGCGCTGCTGTCCGGTGGACAAAATCAGCGGGGTCAGGCCACTTTGAGCTTGGATGGCCGTGTAAACGGGGGCCATTTTGGTGGCTTCGGGTCGGGTGCCAAAGGCGAGGACAATTTTTTTCATGGGGGTTTCCTTGCGAGGGTCGTCTCAAAGTGCGGAAATCAGTTTTAGAAAGGGAAGTGCTCCTTTCAACCATCGGCCAAAGCTCATCGGCTCAGGCTCAATTCAGTTCCCTGCGTCCCTGCGCCGCTTCGATGATCTGGGCCCGGATACGGCGGGCGGCGACAAACCAGAGGCTGCCACCAATAAACACAGCGGTCAGCAGCACGGTGAGCGGCGCAATCCCTTGGGCGAACATGCCCGCCACACCGCAGAGAAGCGCCACAGTCCACAGTGCCACCGAGGTGCGGCGGGCGTTGCCGGTGCGGGCCAATACGCGGTGGTGCAGGTGGGTTTTGTCGGGGTGGGCCAGCGGATTGCGGATGCCGCGTGCCAGCCGTCCGACCACCACCTGCGTGGTATCCAGAATCGGCAGGGCCATAATCAGCAGCGGCACCAACAAGCTGGCCCCCGCGCTGATCTTGAGGGTGCCGAGCAAGCTGACAGCGGCCAGCGTGTAGCCGAACAAGGTCGAACCATTGCCCATGATGATGCTGCTGGGGTTGAAGTTGTGGCGCAGATACCCCAGCGCCGAGCCCGCCAGACCCGCCAGCAAAATGACGGCGGCGGCCCTATCGGTAAACTGCGCCGCCGTGACCAGCAGCACCATGCTGGCAATAAACGCCACGCCGCCCACCACACCGTCCACGCCGTCGAGCAGGTTCATGGCGTTGGTCAGGCCGACCACCCAGATGACGGTCAGGAAAATACTGAGGATATTGGCCACGTTGCCGTCCAGGACGGGCAAAAAGGGAATGGCGTTGAAGTCGATTCTGAGACCGTTGACCAGCAGCAGCACCGCTGAGAGAAGCTGTACTCCCAGCCGGAACAGAGGCGACAGACCGTACTGATCGTCGATAAAGCCCACCAACATCAGCAGCGTCGCGCCCAGCAAGATCGCCAGCACCTGAATATTGACGTGCTCGATGACAATGGGCCGCAGCGCCCAGCCCACCACGATGCTGATGACAAAGCCCGCAAAAATCGCCAGCCCGCCCGCGTTGGGCAGCGGCACGGTGTTGAGGCGGCGCTCGTTGGGCATATCGGCCCAGCCGACCCTCAGCGCGAAGTCCCGAACCGGCGGAATGAAGCGCCAAGTGATCACGGCAGCCGTGACAAACGTGAGCAGCACGGCCAGAAAGCCGCGTCCGAAAAGGTCGGCAATGCCGAGATGCTGGGCGAAGATGCGAAGTTGATCCATAACTTGGGTTCAGTCTACGCGGGCAGCGTGAGGGATGTGGCTCGCGGTGTGTGTGAAACGCAAAAGTCCACTTCTCGCTCCTAACCTTTGCGCGAAGCACAAGCCGCGCTGCCTCCCACCTTTTGGCTACTTCGTTCCGTAAATTCGGTCGCCCGCGTCGCCCAGTCCCGGCACGATGTAGCCGTGATCGTTCAGGCCCGTGTCAATCGCTGCCGTGACGATTTCCACTTCAGGGTGAGCGGCGTGAACGGCGGCTATGCCCTCCGGTACGCTGAGAATGGTCATCAGTTTGATGGTCTGCGCTCCAGCGTCCTTGAGGGTCTGAATGGCCGCCACCGCCGAGCCGCCAGTTGCCAGCATCGGATCAGTCACGAAAACGCGGCGCTCGGCGATGTCTTGGGGGAGTTTGGAATAGTAGGCCACCGGTTTAAGGGTCTGCGGGTCGCGGTAAAGGCCGATGTGGCCGACTTTGGCCGCCGGAACGAGCTGCACAATCGCGTCGGCCATAATCAGCCCGGCCCGCAAAATCGCCACCAGCGCCAGCTTTTTGCCGCTGAGCATCGGGAACTCGGCGGTTTCTATCGGTGTGCTCAGCGTTTGCGGAGCCGTCTCCAGGTCGCGCATGGCCTCGTAAGCCAGCAGCAAGCTGATTTCGCCGGCCAACTCGCGAAATTCCTTGACGCCGGTTTCCACGTCGCGCATCCGCGAGAGCTTGTGCAAAATCAGCGGATGGTCGGCGACGGTCACTTTGGACAGCGTCGATTTAGAAGGAGATGAGGAGGCTTTGGTCATGCATTCAGAGTAGCGCAGGGTGGGGAAGCGTGAGTCAGTCGCCGGCATGAAAAGGATAGGAATCTCTATCACCTCGTGGTGAAAGACGGATCAATCTGAGTACAAAAAAAGAAAAAAAGGCCGACATCCAATTTATTTGGATGACAGCTCACGCAATGAAGATAAAGGTTAGGTAAATTGAAGGCCATGCGATACCTCTACTTGTCTCTCGCTTTGATGGCCGCCCTGACCTCGTGTAGCTCGGGCGTTGCTCCGGCAGCCAGTACAGGAGGAGTAAAGTCGCCACCTTCTTCTACTCAAGCGCCTGTAAATGAGACGCCAGTCAACCCGGCACCCACCGTGCCAGTCAATCCGGCACCCACCGTGCCAGTCAA